>JBPCTA010000400.1:0-2766 GCA_051006595.1 Pirellulales bacterium | reverse complement strand
GTAGTTCGCGAGCGTAGTCGGCGGCGGCGGCATCATCGATGGCGTCGAATCGCTCGTCGTCGCCGCGGTCGAATCAGACGAGGTAGTGGTTGGTCTGGGTCATCGCGTTTCTCCGTTCGGGGGTTGCTCGTTTCCACGCTCCACCCCCGGCCGGCAACGTGCCGGCCGGGGTATCGTCGTCGCCAGTAGACTAGACCGCCATCGGCATGATCACGGCCGCGAACCGCGTGCCATACTCGCCCGCCTCGATCGTCACCGGGCTGGTGTCGTCGATCGTCCGCACCTCCACCGGCCCGCCGCCCCAGGCAGCGGCACCGGCGAGGGCCTCGGCCACGAATGCGTGATCGAGGTGGACGGGCACGGCCGATGCCGGCACGGCCGATGCCCAGCCCGCGACCGCCACCCCCGCGATGCCCGCGGGGCCCGTCACGATGGCCCTGTTGATGCCGGGAGAGGACGACGGGCAGTAGCGGCGGGTGCGTTTGGCCTCCTCCCGTTCGGCCTTCCAGGCGGCCCGCGCGGCCCTCTCCGCGGCCTTCCAGGCTACGGCGTGATCATCGAGGGCCTCGGCCACCGCGGCGGCGTCGATCGTCAGCCGCTGCCCCCCGGTCGTGCATACGTCGCGCCACCGGGGGAACCGGCCTGCGATCGCGAGGGCGAGCGCCTCGACCGTCAGGCGACCATCGGCCGCCGCCGAAAGCCACCGCAGGATGACGACCATGCCGTCGGCGTGGTCGTGGTGGTGGTACAGTCGCACGGTGACGGTGCCGCGGGCGAGGGCGGCGTCGATCTTCCGGCCGCCGATGCCGGAGGCCCGGAGGGTGCCGCGGATGGCCGCATGGAAAGCCGTCCACTGATCGACCGACACGATCGCTGAGCCGGTGCCCTCGATCGCCGCCGGCTGGAGGTGGCCGATGTGAATCCGCCGCCCATCGGTCGCGACGACCGCCATGGTCGAGCCCTCCGCGATCTCGACCAGGGTGCCGCCCAAAGCGTACCGGCTCGTCTCAGTGTCGGCCGCGGGCACGATGCCCCGCACGATCCGGCCCAGGTCGCTGCCGCTGATCATCGCCCAGGCGATCGCGTCACCGGCCACCGGGGCGGGAACCCCCAGGGAACCGACCGTACCGTCGATCGCCCCCTCACCGGCATCGTGGATGATCGTCACATAGGTGCCGTCGTGGCTGGCAGTCGTCACCGCGGTGCCGCCGGCAGTCGATTCGGCGGTCGTGGCGCGTTTCCCCAGCCCAGCGGCTGCGGCGGAGCGGAAATCGTAGGCTGTCATGGTGGTCGTCATGGTCGTCGTTCTCCTCGGGTTCGTCGTTCTCATCGTTCTCCCCGGCGGCAACGTGCCGCCGGGGTTGTGGTCGTCAGTAGATCAGCCGTCCAGCGTACCGGCGAGGGCGGCAACCGCCGCCCGCTGGCCGTTCTTCCCGTACCATGCACCGCGGCTCGTCCCATCGGCCGCGGATGCCTGCCACGGCATACCGGCGCTCGCGTAGTGTTCCAGGGTGCCGATCATCTCGCCGTTGCTGCGGCGGTGAACGACATAGCGGGCGGGGCTGTTCCGGCCACGCCGGCCGGCTTGGTACAGCGTCACGGTGCAATCGTTGATTGTTCGGGTCGTCATGTTCGTCGTCTCCTCGTCTCGGGGTCATCGATCACCCGGCCGGCAACGTGCCGGCCGGGGGTGTAGGGTTGTGGGTCACGGCGAAGAACGGTCGAACTGCATCGCGCGGTCGATGATCGACCGGCTCCGGGCGTGAAGATCGGCGGCCTTGTTGATTCCGTAGTCGTTGGCTTCGCCAGTGTCGGCGGCGGCAACGAACGGCATCGACTCCAGCAGGAGCGAAAGCGCCTCCATCGCGAGCCCCTCGATGCGCCGGCGGTCGGCCGGGGAGTAGGATTCGTTTCCGGGCCCGCGGGCATCATCCCAGTGCCACTGGCCTCGCTCGGTCGTGTTCGTCGTGGTCGTCGTCATGTTCGTCGTTCTCCTCGTCTCGGGGTATCGGGCTCGCGTTACAACACCAAGAGTAGCATCGGCACTGATCGGGTCAAGCCTAGAGTTTTTTTCTCGGGTTTTCCGGGGTTTTTTGGTTTCGGGGTCTGAGTGGACACTTGGGAAGTGAGAATCGTCAGGTTTCCATGGACGGGGATTGCGCTCGTTTCCACGGACGGGTAGGATGCCGGAATGAGAATACAAACACTGCGTGATCTCGTTCGATGGGCCGATGAATCCGTTGTCGTTTCCACGGTCGGGTTGACTCCTGCCCAGGCAGCGACCGCCGCGGAGGATGCTGCTGGCGTGATCTGGCGCCACGGTTTCGGGCAGGGGCTGAAACCCGGCGACGATTGGGGCTGGATTCTTGAAATGTACGATGCCGATCGGCTCCGCGAGATAGTGCGGGAGTCGGTTCGCATGCACGGGGGAGAGTAGCGGCTCGACCCGTTCCGCCGGTCGGGGGCGCCGGCCGCTCCGGCCTCCCCAGGGCTCGACCCGTTCCGCCGCTCCGGCCTCCCCAGTGCTGCGCCCGTTCCGCCGGTCGGGGGCGCTCGTTTCCACGTTCGGGGCTCCTCGGGTTTCCACGCTCCACCCCCTGCCGCTCGTTTCCACGTTCGGGGCTCCTCGGGTTTCCACGCTCCGGGGGGGGCTGCCCTGCCCTGCCCTGCCCAGGGCGCTGCCGCTGCCGCTGTCCTGCCCTGCCGCTGCCCTGCCCTGCCCTGCCCAGGGCGCTGCCGCTGCCGCTGCCCTGCCCTGCCCTGCCC
>JBPCTA010000399.1:0-4531 GCA_051006595.1 Pirellulales bacterium | reverse complement strand
CTATCCGCAGTGGCAACCCGGATCTCCGAAACCCGCCGACAAGCTCGTGATCCTCGAAGACACCGACCACGATGGCACGGCCGACAAGAGCACCGTCTTCTACGACAAGCTCCACTGTCCCACGGGCTTTCAATTCTTCGACGGCGGCGTGCTCGTGATGGACCAGCCACGGATGCTCTGGCTCAAAGACACCGACGGCGACGACAAGGCCGACATGGTCGTGCACGCGCTCGATGGCTGGGCCACGGAAGACACGCACCACACGGCCGGCGCCTTCGAGGCAAGCCCGGGCGGCCTCTTGCATATCCTCGAAGGGGTGGCGATGAGTACGGCCGTCGAGACGCCGTGGGGTCCGTTCCGCAACTTCGGCTCGTCCGGGGCCTATGTCCTCGATCCGCGCACCTGGAAGATCCGCCATTTCAAGACGCCGGGCTACGGCAATCCATGGTGCTATGTCTTCAATGAATGGGGCCAAGGCATCTGCGGCGACGGCACTGGCGCCGCCCAGCACTGGGATACGCCGCTCTCCGGCAGCCAATACGGCGGCCGCAAGGGCATGAACGCAGTATTCGACACCGAGAAAATGAGGCCCGTCGTCGGAAGCGACTATCTCCGCACGCGGCAGTTCCCCGACGACGTGCAGGACCAGTTCATCTACGCCTGCGTGATCAACACCAACGGCATGCCCCGTTGGACCATCTCCGACGACGGCGGCGGCTACAAGGGAGAGCGGGTCCGACACGACCCTAAGGATCCGAACACGGCCTTCGACCTCCTCAAGAGCACCGACAAGCACTTTCGTCCCGTCGATCCGCAGATCGGCCCTGACGGCGCCCTCTGGTTTGGCGACTGGGCCAATCCGCTGATCGGTCACATGCAATACAGCCAGCGTGATCCGAACCGTGATCATTCGCACGGCCGAATCTATCGGCTCATCTACAAGGAGAAGCCGCTCCTAAGCCCCGACACACAGGCCGGCAAGTCCATCCGCGAGGTGCTCGATCAGCTCGAGGCACACGAGTGGCGGACACGCTATCGGGCCCGCGCCGACCTTCAGTCCCGACCGCGAGACGAGGTGCTCGCTGCCGTCCATGACTGGGTGAGCTCCCTCGCATCCTCGTCGCGACCGCGGCACATCGTTGATCGGCTCCGCACCGAAGCCCTCTGGCTCCAGCAGAGTTTTCACGGGGTCGATGTCGGCCTCCTCGATCAGGTGCTCGCGGCCGAGACACCCGACGCCCGGGCCGCGGCCACGCGGGTAGTCGCCGACGAACGCGACCGGATCGCCGACGCCGAGACCCGGCTCTCGAAGCAGGCGGTCGATCCGCACCCCCGCGTCCGCACGGAGGCCGTTCGCGGCCTGAGTTTCTTCGCGACCCCGACCGCGATGACGGCCGTCGTCGCCGCGGCCAATGTCGAGCCCTCCGACCGTTACGTGGCCTACACCTGTGATGCGGCCCTCGCCGCCCACATACCCGTCTGGCGGAAGGCCCACGCCACCGGCACGTTTGTCGCCAAGGATTCGCCGGCGGACAAAATCGTCGACAGCGTGCTCGGTCTCGAACGGCAAGCCCAGGAGATCATGCCCTATCTCGCCATCCTGACGAGCAAAGAGCCACAGCCGGAAGAAGCCCGCAACAAGGCGATGCAGGCCCTCGCCGACACCAAGGGTGGGAATCGCGACAACGGCAAGGTCGTGTTCCGACGGGTCTGCGTGGCCTGTCACAAGGTTTTCAACGAAGGCGCTGATTTTGGCCCCGACATGACCGGCGTGGGCACGCGGCTGTCGTCGTACAAGCTCGTCGAGTCGATCATCGACCCCAACGCCGACGTGGCGGAAAAGTATCTCTCGACGTCGGTGCTGACCAATGACGGTCGCAGCATCGTGGGCCTCTTGGTGAGCGAGACGCCCGCAGAGGTCGAGATCTTCGACGGCAAGGAACGGAAAAAGATCGCTGTTGCCGACATCGACGAGCGGACGCAACTCCGGCAGAGCAGCATGCCCGAAGGGCTTGCTGCCACGCTCTCGCCCAATGAGTTCCTCGACGTGATCGCGTTTCTCAAGAGCCTCAAATAGCCTGCTAATACGGCTTCTCCTTGAGCCTCGCGCGTCGGTCTGTCCAAGCCCAACGCCGTAAGGCGTGGGGTGACCCTGGGATCGGCTGGAAACAAGCGTGCTTCGCCCGCGGCCTCACGGCCGGTCGGCCACCGGAACAGCCACGAGGCCCCGTGCATCGGGCCTCAGTCCCAGCACGAGCGCCGCCACAGCCCAGGCGTCGGCCGCAGCGCACGTGTCGCCGATCGCCGTCATGCTCCGCGGCCGGCCTGCGATCGCCCAGCCCGTGCGGGGATCGACGAGGGCCCGTCCTTCGCCAACGCTCGCCGTGGCAACCGCTGCTCCCGCGGCCAGTTCGATCGTGCGATCCGTTGTCGCGCGACCGGCAGCGTCCACGCCCGCCCGCAGCCGGATCCGCCAAGGTTGACCGTTGGTTCGTGTTCCCCACGCCCGCACCTCGCCTCCCAGTTCCACGAGGTGCGCCTCAGAGCCCAGTTCCACCAGCCGCGCACCGATCCGATCGACCGCATACCCGGGCCCAATGGCGGCCAGGTCGAGCGTGATGCCGGCAACGTGTTTGCGAACCGCCGCCGAACGGCCGGCAGTGGCCGGCCGCACGTCGATCATCCTCATCCCGACCCGGCCGCGAGCGGCTGCGATCGCAGCCGCGCTCGGCTGTCTGTCGTTTTTCCAGAGGTGCACGAGCGGTCCGGCGGTGACGTCGAAGCCGCCTGCGGACAGCTCATGCATTCGCGCCGCCACCTCCAGCACCGCGATCAGATCGGGGCCTCCTTCGATCCACTCGCCCGCGGCGGCCCGGTTGAACCGGCTCGCGTCTGAGTCGTCCCGCCAGGTGCTCGTGGCCCTATCGATCACGGCGAGGACTCGATCCACCTCGCGATGCACCTCTCCCGCCGACATGCCCGCGATCGGCGTCGCCAGGGTGACGCGGTAGGTTGTGCCCATGGCAGGGCCGGCGAAGGTCGGATGCGCATCGCCCTGCACTTCAGCGGACACGACTGCTAGACAGAGCCACGGGTACAAAACGATCCCGACGATCGCCGCTGTTTTCATCGCGGCCACCAGTGCGCGGCGGCCGCGATCATGAGGCAGCCGACCATCACACCGTCCCGCCAGGAGAAGCGGTCCGACCGACCGCTCAGCCGGAGGTGGTCGAGCAACGCCCCGGTCGGGCAGGCATGGCGGCAGTAGGCCATCGGCACGAAGCCGCTGGTGACGAGGCTCACTCCGAAGATCAGGAGCGCAGCCACGCCGGCCACGGCCGGCAGATAGGCGTCGAACGGCTCGAGATCGACGAGTGCCACCGGCAGGTGGAGCACGGCTATGAGAATCGCGAACGCGAGCAACGCCCACGGGAGGGCGACAAAGAACGGTCGCAGCCGGGCAGGAAGGCTGCGCTTGGGCTTTGCGAACCGCACGAGCAACTGCTGGGCGGCACCATGCGCACAGAGATGGGAACAGTAGACATTTTTTCGCGTGGTTGCCGGGAGGAAGATCGCCGCGGCGGTCAGGGCGGCGAGCACGACCGCGCCGCGGGGCATGCCCGCTTGCGACCAGCCGACCAATTGGGCCTGCGAGAGGAGTGCCCCGGCGCCGAAGCCGAGGTACGCAAGCACGGCCATCGGCAACGCGAGCCTGCCAAACCACGTGCCCCGCAGCCGCGTGAATGCCGTCACGATCCCGGTGGCGATCAGACCCAGGGCTCCCCATTGCGGTGGCTCGATGCGCCGCAGCAGGGCCAGCGGCTGATCCATGACGGCCGACGTCCGCCGGTCACGACGGCGGTGATAGTCGTCGGCCGCCCGCACAATCCCTTCCGCCACCGCCTGACTCGTCATCGTCGCGCCGCTGACGCCCTCGATGCCGGTCACCAGGGGATCGATTCCGACGAGTTGCTCGACCGACAATCCCCGCCAGATGCATCGAAATGCCCGGTCGTCCCGGACGTAGCCGACATAGGGCTCGTTGTCGAAGCTCGCCGCAATCACGACGCCGGCCACCTTGCCCTCGGTGTCGAAGCAGACCGCCGCGTCGGTCGGACCCTGATAACCGACCACGCGGTCGGCCACGGGGCTCGTCCGCAGCGCCCAGCCGAGCGGGATGTCGTCAACGGCGTAGACCCGCATGACCGCTGGATCCCCCGCATCGACTTCGACGCGAACGGCATCCGGGAACACCCGACGGAGGTCGGCAAGCGTCGGCGGACCGGTAAACCGGCTCGTGGCGGCCGTGCCTCCAAGCCGTAGGGCGATGGCCTCACCGATCGTATGGCAGGTCAGCGTCGCTCCAGCCACCGCGTCGGCCGTGGGCAGCGCGACGGAGAGGTCGGCGAGTGTACGGCCACGAAACGAGTCGAGGAATGACCGGTCGCGGCTGATCGCGGCCACATGGTCGCGAGTATCGCCACTGGCGAGAATCTCCACGCCTGCCACCCGCAGGTCGGCGTCGCAGACC
>JBPCTA010000398.1:0-2968 GCA_051006595.1 Pirellulales bacterium | reverse complement strand
CGTGGGGGCCGCGACGGTGGCCCCGGGGAACAGCGTGGGCACGCTGTCAACCGGCGATCTCGTGCTCGACACGACGTCCATACTCGCGTTCGAACTCCAGTCCAACGACTTCACCGTCGGGGGCGGCATCAACGACCTGATTTCCACGGCCGGCGACCTCACGCTCGATGGCACGCTCCAGGTGACAGGCCTCGGCGGGGCGCTCACGCCGGGCTCGTACCGCCTCGTCAACTACACGGGAGGCCTGACGAACAATGTGCTCACGATCGATTCGACATTCCTTGCCACCTACCCTGGCACCACGATCGACACCGCGACCACCGGCCAGGTGAACCTCGTAGTCGTGCCCGAGCCCACGGCGGTGGTGCTTTTCGCCACCGGGGCCACGTGCAGCCTCCTCGTACTTCGCCGGAGCCGGCGGCTCTGATCAGGGGCAGCACTTTTTTTCTGGGTGTGAACGCCGGTTGAAAAGTGCAGCGCGGGGCGGCCGAAAAGTGCAGCGCTGGGGATGGGTTGAATCTACTCCGGGGTAGCTGGTTGCTCCAAGAATGGCGGGTTCAGGACGGGCGGGTCGATCGCTTCGCTGTTCGAGATCAACGGCCTGCCCCCTGTGCATGAGCGAGGCGAGCTTCTCCCCCGCCGGCCGAGTCGGACCTTCTCGACATCATTGAGTTCATCGCACGTGATAACCCCTGCGCGTCTCGGGAATGGATCACGGCGGTTCCAGAGCGATGCCAACTCCTTGCCAATCACCCTCAGGGATCCGCACAGCCGTTGCCGGCCTGAGAGGCGGTGGCTATTCGCTGTGTCGGCGGAAGAGGCTGGCAATCCAACCTGCCTGGCCGCTTCGACGACTCTCTACCTGCCTCGCCGCCGCCAGAGTGCCACCAGTGACGCGAGTCCAAGCCCCGCAAGCGCGACAGTCGAGGGTTCTGGAACGAGGGTCGCCGTCACGGCGACCGAGTTGACGTTGAGTGACGATGCAACCGAAGTTCCGTTGTAACGATAGCCGATCGCCAGGCCGTCGAATGATGTCGTGAGGGCGTTTGCCCCTGAAGCCGTGCCCGTCGCGGTGAACAGCAACGGGCCGGCGACCCCGACGCCGCTGAAAAGGTTTCCGGTGATGCCGAGCGTTCCCGTGCCGAGCAACGTGATCGTGTAGTCAACGGTGTATTGTTGCCCGACCGTCAGGGTGGGGGAGCCGCTGCCGCTCAACGTGCGGATGGTGAAACCAGCCGGGCCATTGTAGGCGCCGCCGCCGACGTTGTTACCCAAGAGTTCCTGCACCGCCGACGACGTGCCGGTGGTCTGGGCCGGCCGCGTGTAGAGCTGCGAACTGCCAATCGCACCATTGGTGGCAGTAGCGGCAATCCGCATGACGAAGCCTTGCCAGGGAGCTACGCCTGCGGTGAGGATCGAGCCGCTCGTCGACGTGGTGGTCAAGCCCGCGTTGGCGAGCGTCGTGAGCGGCAGACTCGATGCGGAGTTGTAGAGCCCGGTCCAGAGTGCCGACGAGTTGGAAAGCCCAGTGCCGGTGAGAACATTCGCCGAGTCGGTAAACACATACTGAAGCGTGATCGAGTCGTTGACTGCAGCCAATGCCACCGGCGTCGTCGTGAAAATCGCTTGGGCCTCGTAAAAGCCGGACGTCGTGGCTGGCATTCAGATGGACAGAACTCCGCCAGAAATTGCCGATGAAGACGCA
This sequence comes from Pirellulales bacterium, assembly GCA_051006595.1. Taxonomy (GTDB): domain Bacteria; phylum Planctomycetota; class Planctomycetia; order Pirellulales; family UBA1268; genus QWPN01. Next base: position 1,263 of record JBPCTA010000398.1, on the reverse strand, counting down.
TTCTTCGTCGAAGCAATGTCGTAGCTGGTGGAACTCGCGGATGGCGTCCCGCCGGGCACGCTCGCGCCACCAACGGTGCTGCCGTTCGTGAAGGTGTCGGTGAAGATCGCTTCGGCCTGTGCCGTGGCTCCACCGGCCAGAACACCACCGGCCGCGACGAGTGCGGCGATCACGAGCATTCTGGTCATGAGAATCCTGCCTTTCATGCGAGCGACTTTATTCCGACATAACGAGCGGAACTTCCCTTCCCCGCCCTGCCTCACAGTGTAACGCTTGCACCACAGTTCCCAAGCGGTTTTTGTGCACGGTTAGTTCAATAAACTGCACTCACGCTGGTCCGCCTGACGCCGCCCACCCACGTTACTTGGCCTTGTATTCGCCTGAGAACGCAGCCGCGTCCATTCCCTGCACCGTCGCCTGAAACGACTGCAAGGGCGGACCTTTCTCCGTGCGGATCTCACAACCATCAAAGGTGGCGGCGGCGTAGAACACCACACCCCCCTGCAGCACCGATGCCTTGAGATTCAGCACGGTCACGCCGCGGATCGGCTGATTGGGCATCCCGTAGATCACCGGCCCGTTCTTGCAGTCAGCGAGCGTGATGTTTTCCAGCCGAATATCGGAATATCGCGGCACGCTGGCCCCGGTGCCCGGCTCCGCCGTCGCCGGGTCTTTCGGCCACTTGGGGTAGTAGCTTGTGATCACGATCGGGTACCGCACGCCGGTCATCGAGAGATTGCGGTAGACGATGTTCTTCACCTCGCCCCCGCGGCTCTCCTCCGACTTGATGCGGATGCCGTTGACCGTCTTGTCGAACGTGACGTTTTCGACCGTGATGTTTCGCAGGCCGGCCGACGTGTAGCTGCCGATCGACACTCCATGCCCGAATCCAAACGTGCAATCGCGAACGGTCACGTTCTCGGTGACGTTCTCCTCGACGGGATCACCGCTCGAGACCAGCGCAACGTTGTCGTCTCCCGTGCTGATCGTGCAACTGGTGATCAGCACGTTCTTGGTGCGGCCCAGATTGATGGCGTCGGTGTTGGGCGACTCGTCTGGGGCTGTCATCGTCAGCCCGCTGAAGGTTAGGTCTCGGCAGTCGCGAAAACTGCAGTGCGAGTTGGGCGGATTGACACTTGAAAAGCCCTCGAGCGCCACCCTCCGCGACTTCGACACGTAGATGGCCTGCGGCCGGGCAAACTCCTTCTCCCGCTTCTCCGCCTTGAGTGCGAGAAACCGGTCCCACCAGGGCTTCCCCTGGCC
>JBPCTA010000397.1:0-2968 GCA_051006595.1 Pirellulales bacterium | reverse complement strand
CGTGACACCCGGCCGCTTTATATCCCTCGAATGCATCGACGGCGCCGGCAAGACGGCGCAGATCGGACTGCTCGCCGACTGGCTGCGGTCGCAGGGCAGAACCGTGACCAGCTGCCGCGACCCGGGCTCGACGCCCGTCGGTGACGCGGTGCGGGCGATCCTTCTCGACCGGCAGGATCTCCAGCTTGCCCCGACGGCGGAGATGTTTCTCTACATGGCCGCGCGGGCGCAGCTCGTGGCGGAGGTGATCGAGCCCGCACTGGCCCGCGGCGACTGGGTGGTGAGCGACCGCTACCTCCTCTCGAACATCGTCTACCAGGGGCATGCCGGCGGCCTGAAGCCCGACGCGATCCGCGGCACTGGGAAGATCGCGACCGGCGGCCGGATGCCCGATCTCGTGCTCCTCCTCGATGTCGATCTGGAGACGAGCGGCCGGCGGCTCTCCCGCACTCTCGACAAGATGGAGAGCCGCGGCGACGACTACCGAGGGCGGCTCCGGGCCGGCTACCTCGCCGAGGCGGCGCAGGATGCCGATCGCGTGGTCACGATCGACGCGACGGCCAGCATCGACGACGTGGCCGCCGCGATCCGTGAGGCGGTCTCTTCCCGACTCGCCGACCCGGTGTAGGAGAGCCGTATGGCCTGGCAGGGCATCGAGGGACACGACGCGATCGCCGACCGCTTCGCCGCCGCGCAGGCCCGCGGCCGCATTGCCGGATCGTATCTCTTCGTGGGGCCACCCGGCGTCGGCAAGGCCGCGTTCGCCCTGGCGCTGGCGAAGGCGCTCACCTGCTCCCAGCAGCAGCCCGGCCTCGTGGCCTGCGGAGGCTGTGCGTCGTGCGTGCAGGCCGACGCGGGCAGCCATCCCGACATCGACGTCGTGCAGAAGCCGGCAGACAAATCGACGATTCCCCTCGACCTCCTGATCGGCGACGACGAGCATCGGATGCGGGAAGGGCTCTGCTGGCGGATCCTGCTCAAGCCGGCGATCGGATCGCGGAAGGTCGCGGTGATCATGGACGCCGACCACTTCTCCGACGAGGCGGCCAACTGCCTGCTCAAAACGCTGGAAGAGCCGCCAGACTCCGCGGTGATCATCCTCGTGGGCACGGCGCTGGAGCGGCAACTGCCCACAATCCGCTCGCGGTGCCAGGTGATCCGCTTCGGACTCCTGTCGATGGAGATCGTCCGCCGGATCCTCGAACGGGAGACGCTGGCGGCGGGGGCGGCGGCCGCTGGGCCCACGCTCGACCGGGCTGCAGCGGAGGCCCGGGGCAGCCTCACGCGGGGGCGGCTCTTGCTCGATCCTGAGGTGACGTCGTTCCACGGCCGGCTCTTCGAACTGCTCGCAACCCGGCCGCTCCGCGGAGTCGATCTCTCTCGCGAGACGCTCGTCTTCGTCGAGGCCGCTGGCAAAGAGGCACCGCCACGGCGAGCCCGGCTCCGCCTGGTGCTCGATGCCGCACTGGACGTGTTTCGTGAGGCGTCACGGTGGGCCGCGGGCAGCCCTACCGTCAGACCAATGCTGGAGCGCGCCGCAGCGGCGTGGGCGGGCGACATCGACGCCGCAGCAGCAGCTGTCGATCGTACGCTCGACGCGGTCGAGGCGATCGATCGGAACGCCAACCTCGGCATTCTCATCGATGCCTGGACCGCGGTGCTCGAAGAACCCCGCCTCGGCCGTCTCCGCTGAGCGACGAGCCAGCCCTCCGCCCACGCCGGTCGCGCAGCTCGCCCAAACCCCCTCCGCTCGCGGTGGCCCGCGGTGACCCTGCCGGCCACGGCCGTCCGGATCGATTTTTCCGGAGGCGCATGTCGATCCACGCAACGGGGTCGTGCCGATTCCGGCCGTCCCGCTCCATCGACAGGCGGATCACGATCGACCATGGCCACGCAACGCACCGTCGGCGGCCGCGCCGGCTTCATCGTGGCATCGGCCTTCTGCGCCGGCCTTGCGTTCGCGATCCTGCTCACCGGGCCGTCAGCATGGGACCCACCGCCAGAGTCGTCGTTCCAGATCGACGACGTGGCGGTGGAGGCAGAGCAGCCCCCGCTGGGGGTCGACGATAGCCTGCCTGGCGGCGTGCTCGCGCTCACCGCCAAGCTTATCCCCACGAAGTCGCTCGCTTCCGAGCCGCTTCCGGCCGAGCCGCTTCCGGAACGCCTCGCCTTGGCCCAAGCCGCCATGCCGATCGCCGCGGCCATCGTCGCGCAGGCTCTGCCGACCGCAGGCGATCGACCGGACATGCCGCCGCCCGCGCCAGTCAGCGCACCTGCCGCGGAGCTCGTACCGACGCCAACTCTGGCAGTCACGGCAGCCCCAGCAGTCCCGCTATCGCCGGTGGCCGTCCAGGACGATGAGCCCATCACCGCCGGTGCCGCGGAGGAGCCGACGCTCCTTGCCCTCGTGGCTCGCCGGCAGACCGCTCCGCAGCACGCAGCCGATGTGTCAGCCCTGGACAGCACCCCGCCGCTGTCGACATCTCCGCCTCCGCTTCCCGGAGAAGCCTGGATCGACCCCGACGGTAGCAACTGGACCGACTCACCAGCCGCCGGACCGTCACCACCTCCTGGACTGCCACGTAGCGGGCGACTCCTCGGCAGGATCGTCGAACGGCGTCCCGACGCAGGCCGCGGCTCAGCCGCCGCTCCGCTCGGCGGTCGCCTCCTCGATCGCGTGCGCGATCGCTTCGCCCAACGAGTGGCCGAATCTCCCGCCGCTGAGCATGCGGGTGAATCGCCGGCGGACGCCCCCGTGTTCCTCGACGGATCACGGTGGCCCGTTCCTGCATCTCTGCGCGACCAGTTGGCGGCACTCTCCGCGGACCGTCCTGCCCCTGCCGCTTCCGGCTGGTCCGCCGCGACCCTCGCAAGTCTCACCGGCGTGCTCGAGACGGCCGGGCCGTGCGATGCGGCAAGCGAAGCGGTCCTGATCACGCTCGGCGACCGGGTTGCCGAGGGCATGCAT
>JBPCTA010000396.1:0-2751 GCA_051006595.1 Pirellulales bacterium | reverse complement strand
GCATTGTCGAGGGGCAGCCGGAACTCTCTCGCACGGCGATCGAGAACTGCGTTCTCTCCAGTGAAGCGTCGTACTGGTGGCGCGGGCATGACGGCAGCGGGTGGACGTGCTCCGCGGCCGCCAACGCGATGATGAACGACTGCGGTATCTGGCTGCGGCAGGACTACCCGGAACTGGGCCTCGACCTCACGGAGTATTCCGGCGACACCGCGCAGAAGTTCGGCTCCCGCAAGCCGCCCGACAAGATTCGCGAGTTCGGCCGCCAGCACCTCGTGCGCACGGCGACGAACCTGAAGAGCCGCGAGGAGATTCGAGACTTCCTCTTCGCGGGTTTCGGAGTTTTCTTTTGCAGCGGCCTGAAATGGGACAACAAGCGCGACGAGAACGGTGTGTCCCGTGTCGTCCCAGGCTCATGGGCGCACAGTCAGGCCCTGTGTGGCTATGACGATCGGCCGGAGATCATTCGCATCTACGGTGAGCCTCTGGCGCTGGTAATCAATTCTTGGAGTGGCGGCTGGATAACCGGAAGCCGCAAGGTCTACGGCACCGACCTCGTGATCCCCGAAGGCTGCTACTGGACCCCCGTCTCTGCGATGGACAGGTGCTCGTGCATCGCGCTGTCGAGCGTGGCCGGCTGGCCGGCAAGGAAACTGAAGACCTACGGGGCAGGGGGGAACGTATGAGGCCGGTCATCCTAGCCGCCGTCATCGTCCTGTGCGGCTTCTCGCCTCGGCCGGAGAGCCTCCAGCCGTTCGTGGCCGTGGCGGGCGTCTACTCCATGATGGAGCCTGTGAAGCCGAAGGTGGACCCGACCACCTGCACGAAGGGATGCAAGTGTGAGGGAACCGGCCGCGAGCCGACCGGCGACGGCCTCTCTGATACGTCGTGCCGCTGCCCGGAGACGTGTGCCTGCAAGCAAAAAGGAGGAGAGCCAGGATGGCCGCCAAAAAGTACGCGCCGCTGAAGGATTTCGTCGCCACGCAGTCGGGCGCCCGGCTCGCCCCGCACTCCGGCGTTCGCGACCGCCTCGTGGAGATCGCCGTCGAGGAGTATCCGCTCGACGCGCCGAATGACCGGGCCCTCGACGTCCTCAAGGCTCGGATGCGAATCCGCATCAAACAAGAGTACGGCTCTGTCGTCGCGATGATCCTGATCAGCATCCTCGCCAATCTCGTGGCGCGGGCGATCTGGGAGTGGATCAAGAAGCGCCGCAGCCACCGCGAACTCGTCTCCTGCTGGCAGGAACAGGCTCGTGCCAAAGAGGGTTGAGACGTGGACTCCACCGTGGATTCGGAAGCGGCGCCGTGAGGCCCGCCCGACCGCCGCGGCCCGCGGCTACTGCACCGCGGCATGGCAGCGGACGCGGCTGGCCGTGATCGCCCGCGACGGCGGCGTATGCCAGTTCTGCCACCAGTTGGTACTCGGGGAGCCAGGGGACGTTGATCACATCGTCCCGAAGGCCAAGGGCGGCACCGACGCCCTAGAGAACCTCCGGTACGCCCACCACGCCTGCCACGCGAAGCGGACGGCCCGCGACGGCTGCTAGGTCGCCCTCTTCCGCCTCGCGGCGTTCTTCTTCTTTTGCTTCCCGCCGGCACTTCCGCACTCGACGGCCATCTGATGCCGCCGCTCGGAGCCGAAGGGGAAGTAGTGCTCGGTGAGCATCGGAATCTTCTTCTTCGCGACCGCCGGCCGCCCCAAGATGTAGGTCAGCACCTCGTCCTTCCCCAGTCGCTCCACGATCCGGTAGAAGGCCCGGAGGCTGCACCCGATCTGCTGGCAGGACTGCTTCACGGTCAGGTAATCGTCGGCATTCATCGAATCACTCCCAGGACGCTATCGCCCAGAGCGATGACCGACTCCGCCATGCGGCGCAGGGGCTGCTCGGGCTGGGACGCTACGGTTATCACGGTCGGAGCCGGCACGGTTCCCGGCCACGCCGGGAACTGTGCATGAGCCACGGGCGCCGGCTGCTGGTATTGCATCGGAGCCTGCATCGGAGCGGGGGCGGACGCATAGGTTCCCACGATCGGGGGTCGTCGGCACACCTCGATCAGCACGAACCCCACGACCAGCACCAGCACCGCCCTCCATGTGTCTCGAACCATGCCGATCATACTGGCACCGCCTCTCCGACGCCAAGCGCCGCCGCCTTGCCGGCGTGCTCTGCCGCGAGGGCCATCATGTTGGCCGCCCAAGCCGAGAGCGTCTTCGCGACGACCTCGTGGGCCTCCTGCTCGCTCGCCACGACCGTCTCGACGCAGTAGAGCGTCCGCACGGCCCCGTTCGCCGTCTCCCTGACGATCCCATGCTCCGCCGAGACGACCTCGGCCTCATGCACATAGACCGGCACCCGCACCGCGTCGGCGCTCGACACGAACACCGTCCACACCGTCTCGCCGTCCTTCGCGCACTCAATTCTCATCGCATCGTCCTCCTTGGGTTTCCACGGCCGGGGTGGCCGGTGGCGGCGTGTAGCCTAGTCATTGTCTCTGCCAGTAGTCAATCGTCCTTGCGGCGACGCTTCTTGAGCCTCTTGGCCCGCCGCCGCTCCTCCAGTTCCTTGATCGCTTCGATGCCCAGGCGGGTCCGGGCGGCATCGACGTCGGCCGGCGTGGCGATCCGCTGCTGGATGAGCCACTCCATCCATCCGCGCTCGTATGGTGTCACTCGGTTCGTTCCCATGATCGGGGGCTCCTATTCAGCCAGGATTCGGTCCACGACCGCCAGCACAGCGCCAGCGGTCATCCA
>JBPCTA010000395.1:0-2907 GCA_051006595.1 Pirellulales bacterium | reverse complement strand
GCCCAGCGCCTGCACGCCGCAGGCCGTCAGGTGGCACTCACCGATCTGCTCATGGAACTGGTCGATCCCTCGCTTCAGAGCCTCCTGGTCGCGGTCGATGAGGCTGGTGCCTCGCGGGGTGTCATCGACCCGGTCGAGCGGGTCAGCCATTTCACCGATGCACTCCGCCGTCGGGCGGCCGAACGGCAGGCACATGCCAGCGCCCGGGCCCTGAAGACAACCCGCCTCGATTCGCAGGCAGAGGCTGATCTGCTGGAGCGTCTCGTTGCCGAGCGACGAGTGGCTCAGGGCATGACGGGCCTTTTGGCACCGGACGTGCCGGCCGCTGCGACAGCGCGGGATGCCGCTGTTCGCGGTGACTCCTGGGAAGAGGAGCCTGATCTGGACGGGATTTAATCAAGACGCAAAATAGGGCATGACCGAACCCAAGGATGGGTGAGGATGCCCGACTCGTTGGTGCAGTCGATCCGGCGAAAAAACTCCTTCGCCGGATCGGGGGGCGGCTGGCGAGCGACGGTACGATGGTGAAGGAGAACCGAAGTTATGAAGAATCGCGTGACCATGTCCCACGACGGCCTTCCACAGGCCCCACACGCCGCCGTGCAGCCCGCCGCTCCCTCGCCGAGTGGCCACGGCGATGCCGATCTCGCGCATCTCATCGCGCTGGGCAGAGACCTCGGCTATCTGACCTTCGATCAGGTGAATGCGTATCTTCCGGACGAGGCCGTGGATCCGGAGAAGATCGACGCTCTGCTCGTCGCGCTCGAGGAGAGGGGAATCGAACTCGTCGACACGCCACCGACCCCGCGGACCGCCGCTGCCGCTCCTGCGGCCGCCACGCCGCGGCGGGAGGAGGCGACCACCACGCCGCCGTCCAATGCGGGCAATGATCCGATCCGGATGTACCTCGCCCAGATGGCCGAGATCCCGCTGCTCACACGCCGCGAGGAAATATCGCTGGCCAAGCGGATCGAAGTCACACGGAAGCGGTTTCGGCGGGCCATCCTGGGCTGCGCTTACTCGCTCCAGACCACCGTTGACACCCTCCGCAAGGTGCACGAGGGAGCCCTGCCCTTCGACCGCACGATCAAGGTGTCGCTCACGGAGCGGCTCACCAAGGAGCAGGTTCAGGCCCGCATGCCCCATAACCTCGCCACGCTCGACCACTTGATGGGGCAGAGCCGGGAGAGCTTTCGCAAGCTCATCAGCAAGCGGACCACCGAGGACGAGGCCCGCGAGGCACGCCTTCTCTTTCGCCGCCACCGGGCGAAGTCCCTGGTGCTCGTCGAGGAACTCAGCCTTCGCACCCGGCGGGTGCAGCCGCTCGTGAAGCTGCTCCGCGGCATGTCGGCCCGGATGGACAGTATTCAGCGGGATCTGCGGCTCATGAAGGAAGGCCGTCTGTCCTGCGACGATCGCGCTGACATGCGGAAGGAACTTCGCGACCTGATGCTGACCACCCTCGAGAGCCCGCGGTCGTTGCGGACGCGGGTGCACATGCTCGAGAAGCTCAAGGTCGAGTACGAGGCGGCGAAGCGGAGCCTCTCGGCATCGAATCTGCGGCTCGTCGTCTCGATCGCCAAGAAGTATCGCAACCGCGGCCTGTCGTTCCTGGATCTCATTCAGGAGGGCAATACGGGGCTGATGCGGGCGGTGGACAAATACGAATACCGCCGTGGCTTCAAGTTTTCCACCTACGCCACGTGGTGGATTCGTCAGGCGATCACCCGCGCCATCGCGGATCAGGCCCGAACGATCCGCATTCCAGTGCACATGATCGACGTGCTCTCGAAACTGCGGACGACGTCGAAGAAGCTCTTGCACGAACTCGGCCGGGAACCGCTTCCGGAGGAGATCTCCGAGGCCGCCGGTGTGCCGCTCGAGGAGGCTCGCCGAGTCATGGAGATGGGACGCCAGCCGATGAGTCTCGATCGGCCCGTTGGCGAAAGCGAGGACGCGAGCTTCAGTGAGTTCGTCGAGGACGTGAGTGTCGCGAGCCCGACGACGTCCACCACGCACGGCCTGCTGCGTGATCGGATCGATTCGCTGCTGAAGACGCTCACCTATCGCGAACGAGAGATCGTCCGCCTCCGGTATGGCCTCACCGACGGGTACACCTACACGCTCGAAGAGGTGGGCCGCATCTTCCGCGTCACCCGCGAGCGGGTTCGGCAGATCGAGGCCAAGGCTGTGAAGAAGCTCCAGCATCCGGTCCGGTCACGGCAGCTGGAAAGCTTCATGGAAGGCGCCATGAACTGATCATTCCGTCGCGGCCCATCCAGGCCGCGATCTTGGGACCTCTGACTTGGGGCCGGTCGTCCACGGGCGACCGGCCCCTTGCTTTTTGCATGCGTCCCGACGCTGCCATGGCCTCGGTGGCCCGCCCCCCACCGTCTGGTAGACTCTGGCCGCGGGCGGGATTTCCGCCGCCTTCCTCCGAAAGCATTCGCATGTCCGCCGCCCTCGCCTCGGGAACCCTCCGCACGCTGCATCGCATGCATCGGCAACTCGCCGATCTCACGGAGCAGCTCGCGGCCGGACCGAGAACGGTCGCGATCCGAACGAAAAACGTGCAGACCGCGGAGGCGAAGCGTGTCACCGCCCAAGACGACGTGAAGCGGGCCCGGATGGCGGCCGACCAAAAACAACTCCAACTCAAGTCGGCGGAAGCGAAGATTCTCGACCTCGAGGCCAAGCTCAACGCCTGCAAGACGAACCGCGAATACCAGACGCTGGGCGACCAGATCGCGGCCGACCGCATGGCGACCAAGGTCTTGGAGGACGAGATTCTGGAGGCCCTCGAACGGATCGATGGGTTGAAGCCCGCGGTGCCGGCCGCCGAAGCCGAGATCGAGACCGCGAAGAAACTTCTCGCCGAGGCGCAGGCCAAGATGCAGGCGGAGACCG
>JBPCTA010000394.1:0-4561 GCA_051006595.1 Pirellulales bacterium | reverse complement strand
TCCGCATGCAGCTGTTTTTTCTCCTCAGCGGCTTCTTCACGATGCTCGTGCTCCGCCGGCGGGGCCTCCGGAGCCTGCTCGCGCAGCGTTCGCTGCGGATCGCCCTGCCGCTTGTTGTCGGGATGCTGACGATCGTGCCCCTGAACCAGGCGGTGATCGCGTGGTCGATCCGGCAGGAGGCGGCGAGCGTCACCGCCCGAAATCCTCTCGCCGGAGGAATCCTCGCGGACGATGTCGTCGTCACCCGCAGCGCCCTCGCCGGGACCCCAGACCTTTCGTCCCGCGATCCGTTGACCGGCGTCCCGCCCCTCGTGCTGGCAGCCATGGGCGGCAATGCGGAGATCGTGACGCTGCTGCTCGACGCCGGCGCCGCGACCGATGGCACGGGTCGCGACGGAAGCACGCCGCTCCACGGGGCCGCCTTCATGGGATATGCCGACGTCGCTCGGCTTCTCCTCGACCGCGGTGCCAACGCCACCGTCCGCAACAACGCGGGCCGGACGGCCCTCGACGCCCTCGGGTCGTCCACCGACATGGCGGTGTTCGTGGCCCGGTTTCTGGGGCTGAAGACCCGCACCGCCGACGAGGTGGCCCACGGACGCGACCGGGTTCGTGAGCTTCTCGCCTCACGAACGCCCGGCGCCGCTCCGCATCGGCCCATCGAGGCCCTCGCCGCCCGCTATGAGGCAGTGCTCGCCTCACCCCGCTTCCGGATCGACATCGCCGGGCGGCCGGTGCACCTCTTCGGATCCGCGATCTTCGACCATCTCTGGTTCCTCTGGTACCTCTGCTGGCTGATCACGGCGTTCGCGGTGGCTGAGGTGGTCGGCCTGGCGCCGACCGGCCGGTTCCGCTGGTGGCTCATGCCCCTCAGCGGCCTGCCGCAGGCGTTGATGTGGTCGCCTTTCGGCCCTGACACGGCGCTTGGCCTCCTGCCCACGCCGCACCTCCTCTTTTTTTATGGTTGCTTCTTCTGGTTCGGGGCGGGCACCTATGCCGCCGAGGGCACCGAAACCCCTCTCGGACGCCACTGGAAGGTCGTGCTGCCGCTCTCGCTCCTCGTGCTTTTCCCAGCGGGCTTCGCCACGATCGGCAACTTGCCCGCGACCGTCGTGCTCCAGCCGGCCTTCGCCTGGGGAATGGCGATCGGTCTCATCGGGCTCTTTCGCCAATACTTCTCCCACCCGTCGCCCGCCGCCCGCTGGCTGGCCGATGCCTCCTACTGGATGTTCCTCGCGCACCTGCCGCTCGTGATCACCCTCCAGGCGCTGCTCCGCGACCAGCCGTGGCCCGCGGGGCTGAAGTTCCTCGTGGTCAACACAGACGACGTCGCGGTGCTGCTCCTCACCTACCGGTGGTGCGTGCGATACACCCCGATCGGCTGGCTGCTGAATGGTCCGCGAACGCCGCGTCCCGCCGCTTCGTGACACGGTCGCAACCACCCGACACCGTTTGGAGAACACCTCTGCCATGAGCCAGTCGCTGATCGACACCTGCCTTGCCGCGCTCGGCGCCCCGCCAGACGGCGGCCTGCCGGGACTGCTCTCGCGGACCACGCTCGACCGGTTCGAACTCCTGCAGACGCCCGGCCTCTGGGGGCATGATCCGGCCGACAACTCCTACTGGCTCCCGACCGGCGGCGCCGCCGCTCCGATTCCCGCCGCCAGCCGCCGGCTCCTCGCTGCTCTCGAGGACGCGATCGCGGAGGCCGAATCGCTCGTCGACATCGCCTCGCTCGAGCCGTTTGCATCGGGCGAGTTCGCCGCCGCGATCCGCCGCGGGCTCGCCCGCGCAGCCTCCCGCGGCCAGCCGCTCACGATTCGTATCCTCTACGGTCGCCACCGCTTCGTGCAGCAGACCGACGCCGACTTCGAGGCCTCGATCCGCGATCTCGCCGCCGACATCCCCCACGCTGCCGACATCCGCCTCCATGCCTGCCGGATGGAGACGTCGAACCATCCGGCGTCGCCCTCGTGGAACCACGCGAAGATCGTGGCGGCCGACGGCCGGCGGGTAATCCTTGGTGGCCACAATCTCTGGCATGCCGACTACCTCGCCTTCGCGCCCGTGCACGACGTGTCGGCCCTGATCGACGGGCAAGCGGCGGGCGAGGCCCACGCCTTCCTCGATCACCTCTGGGCCTGGGTGGGCCGGCAGCTCGCAAGCCCGTCCGCCGAAGGCAGCGTGACATCGATTCGCTGGACGCAAGGACGGATCGAGCCTGCAGGGCCGCCCGCGGCGGCCGTCCGCGATGCCATGCCCGTCGGCAGGATTCCAGCACTCGCCATCGGCAGGCTCGGCAGCGGCGTGCTTTCCGACCCGCGGCTGGCTAACGTGGCCGCTGCCGTGGCCGCAATCGCCTTCCGAAAGGCGCGGGAGTCGATCCGCATCAGCCAGATGGATTTCGGATTCCACTGGGACGGCGTCAACTTCTGGTCGGCCGATGTCGACGCGGCCCTCGCCGATGTGGTCACCGATCCTGCCCGCCGCGTGGAGGTGATGCTCGTGCTCAGCGAGCCCGGCGCGAAGGCAGCGTCGGGGGCACCCTATTCCTTCGGCACGACGATCGCCGACATCGTGGCCGAGATGCGGCGGGTGATCGGCGACCGGCCTGTCACGGGACGCATGCAGATCGCCCCGCTGCGGTTCTCATCGCGGGGCGACCGCTGGGCTCGCAACGGCGTGGAACTCAAGATCATCAACCACGCGAAGGTCTGGATCGTGGACGACCGGGCTTTCCACGTGGGCTCCGACAACCTTTACCCGCACAACCTCCAGGAGTTCGGCACCCTGATCGAGTCGGACGAGCTCACGCGACGGTTCGTGGCCGACTACTGGGCCCCGCTCTGGAGTTTTTCCAGCCGGGCGGCTGTCACCGTCTGACACGGGTCACACACGAGCCTCGCGCGGGTGCGCTTCCTGCACCTCGAATCCTCATCGCGTGAGCGGTGGGGATCAGCCTGAGAGTCACCTGCGATCCCTGGAGCCACGTCATCGTAAACCACTCGTCGTCGCTGCGGCCCTACCGTCGGCCGCTCTTCTTCCTTCGGGCGCAGGCTGCCTGCTGGCTGGCCGAAAAACTCGGGGCGACCGTCCCTCTCGACGGGGAGGCTCTGGAGCGGAAAGCCCTGGCGGTCACCGGACGGACACGCTTCCTCGGCTCGTCGTTCCGCGAGCCGCTCGAGATCCTGCTCCGCAGCCTGCAGACCGACGCCCGACTCAACGCCGTGGGCCGCCACGGCGCTGCGCTGACGCTCATCCGTCAGCTCGCCACGCGGCTCTGCATGGAGGAGGCGTGGGGGGTGGCCGACCCGCGGCCGAGCGATCTCCTGCAGCCGGCCCGGCCACCGATCTTCATCGTCGGCATGCACCGCACGGGCACGACCCTGCTCCACAAGCTGATGGCCTCCGATCCGGCCGCACGGCCGCTGCTCTACTGGGAATCGGCCTACCCCCTCGTGGGCCCGGTCAACGATCCAGAGAACCGCTCGGCAGCCGTCCGTCGCCAGTGCGGACTGCGAACCGTCGAGACGACCAAACGGCTGGCGCCATACCTCGCGAGCATCCACGACGCGGATCCGACGGGCCCGGAGGAGTGCCACTGGCTGACGATGGCGTCGCTGGTCACCCATGCGTTTCCGATGCAGTGGCGCGTCGGACGCTACACCGCATGGCTCGACGAGCGGACGGAGGCCGACTGGCGGCGGGCTTATGCCGAGTATCTGTCGCTGCTCGGCCTGCTCGACGGCGGCATGGCGGATCGGCATTGGGTGCTCAAATGCCCGCTCCATGCCCCCCGGCTGGCGACCCTGGCGAACCTCGTGCCGAACGCGATCTTCATCCAGACCTATCGCGACATTCGCGAGGTGGCGGGCTCGCTCTGCAGCCTGACGATGGCGATGCGGTCGGTGACGACCGACGTGTGGAATCCGGCTGCCGACGGGCACGACGTCGCCGCAACGCTCGCCCGCGACACCCGCGCGGCCGTCCGCGCCGCAGAGCAGCACCAGGATCGCGTCATCCACGTGCACTACACCGCGCTCGTGCGAAACCCGATCGACACGATCCACCGGATCTACGAGCGGGCAGGCATGCCCTGGAGCACGGCGGCGGAAGCAGCCATGGACCGCTGGCTGGCCGCCAACCCCCAGGGCCGCCATGGCCGCCACCGCTACAGCCTCGCAGACTTCGGCCTCACCGAATCGGCGGTCGTGGGTGCGTGCGGGGAATACGTGGCGACGGAGCGGCGGCTCGCCGACACGACGCCGTAGCCTATTTTCGGCGGCGACCCGCGAACCGGCGGGATGTCGCGATCGCGCTGGTGGCGAGGCCGGCGAGGAGCATCGCCCAGGTTGAGGGCTCGGGGACAGCGACGAAGTTGAGCGTCACATCCTGGCCGACGAGCGAGGTTTCGAAGTAGCCGCGGCCGGTCGGCGAGAGCGCATTGCCCAGGGAGTCGAGCAGCGAGCCGCCGAGGGAGAGGTTCGACAGGCCGCTCGTCGTGCCCGCCGAGAGGTCATAGATCGTCCAGGAGCGGTTGACGTCCCAGAAGGCATTCGAC
>JBPCTA010000393.1:0-3298 GCA_051006595.1 Pirellulales bacterium | reverse complement strand
GCCATTGGCTCGCATTCGGCACTCGTACGGCCCGTCGCATCGTGTGCTGTGCCGCAGTCACGGGCTGGCCACATCGACGACGGCCAGCGTTGGCAACGCCGCTTCTTGCCGATCCCCATCCGCCTGCTGAGGCTGCTGCACCATGGCAACGATGTGACCCCGGGTGATGTCGAGCATGTAGATCACATCGCCCGCCGGCGACACCGAAATCGCCACTTTCTTGCATCCGGGGACGAGATCAACCTGTCCGACAAGTTGCTGAAAGCGACCGTCCTTCGTGAATCGTTTGATCCGGCCGATACCCGCCTCGGCGGTATACACGGATCCGTCGGCACCAAAAGCCACGTTCATCGGATTGCAGCATCCCTCGAACGAATCGGGCTGCCCCAGCTCCCGCGAGACGAATTCAAACTGTTCCTTTCCATCCCGGCTGTAGCAGCGAACTCGGTGCCGAGTATTTTCAGCCGCGTAGATTCCGTTGTCGTTGACCTGCACGTCCATCTGGCCGCAACAGCCCCGAAGCGATTGGCCGATCTTGACCGGTGCACCGAAGTCGAGGTCGGTTCGCCAGACGTCATAGCCGCTGCCGGTGCTCGAAGAGCAGGCGTAGACGATGTCGTCTTTCGATGCCGAGATGGAGGCAATCCGGCCCTGAGCGGCCACGAGCTGCTCGAGCGAGGGCTCTGGAGGAGGAGCTGCCACCGGCTTGCGTCCGGCTGCTCCCTTCGGCCGCGGCGGGTTGCGGATATTGGCCTCGAGATTGAGCTGGAGCTTCAGGTAGGTCGCACGACGTTTGTGCAATCCGTCGCGTTCGTCGGTGATGGCTTCCCGTTCAGCATCGTCTTCCACGGCGGATTCGCGCTTGTCGAGTCCGACAATCGCCTCGTCCACCTCGGCCAACCTCCTCTCGATATAGATGAGCCGCTTGCGGTAGGGTTCGATCTGCCGCCGCAGTTTCGTATCGGCGTCGGCCGCCCGTTGCCCGCGCACCCGACGCTGGATCTCCTGGGCCGCATCCGCGGCGGTGCGCATGTGGGGTGCCTGCCGCTTCAGGATTTCCTTTCCCTGCGGATCGAGCACGAACAGCATGCCCTCTCCGGCGACGAGCACGCTGCCGTCGGCCCGCACGTTGATGGCCTCGGGCGCCACTGGTGATGGCCATTCGTCGAGCTTCGTCCCTCCGGCGTCGTAGATCCGGAGCGACGACACGTTGCCGCCCTTTACCCCTGCCATCACTCTCCCCTTGGGATCGACGGCGAACGTGGTGAGCTTCTCACCGGCGGTAGCCACCGCGATGTGGCTTGCCGACCGATGCGTCGCGACCTGATCGGCATCATCGGCCGTCGCCAGCACTGAAGCAACGCCCCACAGAAGGGCTGCGGAGGCGGCTACCGCGGCACCATGCGTCGAACGCAAATCTCGAAAGCTACTCTGGCAACGAAAGCTTTTCACGGCACAACTCCAGCGGGGACGATCGGTACCGCGGCACACAAGACCCCTTCCTCAGGGGATATGATCGTGCCAGCGCGGGCCATCCGTCAAGCCAATGCCTCGACCCCCGATTTCAGGCAATGCGACGCTGAACGTTCCGGCGCCGCTGCATTCGTTGGCGGAGGCCCATCCGAGAATCCATCGACCACCGGGCCCCCGCATGGATTCGTTCTCTATCACCCGGCTTTGCCATCCGCTTGAGCTCGAAACGTCTTTTCTCTTCCGGCTACACTCAGCGTGCGTGAATCATCCCGTCCGCCAGCGAAGGACTCGTCGCCCCGTGATCGCCTCCAAAGCCTACGCCGCACCTTCCGCCACGAAGCCCCTCCAGCCCCACCGGCTCGAACGGCGGGATCCCAGGCCGGACGACATCGTGATCGAGATTGCCTACTGCGGCATCTGTCACTCCGACATCCACACCGCCCGCAGCGAATGGGGACCGACCACGTATCCCTGCGTGCCTGGGCATGAGATGGTCGGGACAGTCATCGCCGTGGGAAAGAGAGTCCGCCGCTTCAAGCCTGGGGATCTCGCGGGCGTCGGCTGCTTCGTTGACTCCTGCGGCACGTGCAAGCCGTGCCGAGCCCACGAGGAGCAGTTTTGTCAGGGGCATCTGTCCTTCACGTACGGCAGCACGGAGTCGGACGGCAAGACTCCCACGCAGGGCGGCTACTCGACCCACATCGTCGTCCGGGAGAAGTATGCGTTTCGGATCAAGAAAGGTGTGCCACTCGCTCGCGTGGCTCCGCTTTTGTGTGCCGGAATCACGACGTATTCGCCGCTGAGGCGCTACAAGATCGGGAAGGGGCACCGCGTCGGCGTGGTCGGACTCGGCGGTCTCGGGCACATGGCCGTGAAGTTTGCCCGGGCGATGGGAGCCCACGTGACGGTGTTCAGCACCTCCCCAGGCAAGAAACGAGACGCGGAGAAGCTCGGCGCCCATGCCTTTGAGCTCAGCACCAAGGCTGCCAACTTCGAGCCTTTGGCGGGTACGCTCGACTTCATCATCGACACGGTCTCGGCCGATCATGACTTCACGCCATATCTCATGTCGCTCAAGAACGACGCCACGATGGTCCTCGTGGGCGCCTCCCCGGAGCCCAATCGGCTGCTGGCCATGCCGCTCCTCATGGGTCGCAGGCGGCTGGCGGGCTCCCTGATCGGCGGCACCCGGGAGACGCAGGAGATGCTCGATTACTGCTTCCGCAAGAAGATCTACTGCGACATCGAACTCATCCCGGCCACGAAGATCAACGAAGCCTACGAGCGAACGATCAAGGGCGACGTGAAGTACCGCTTCGTGATCGACACCTCGACGTTGTGAGCATCCGGTTGGCCGGTTGCTCGCCGTTCGCCGCCGAGCACCTCGGCCTACGGCTCGAAGGGCCGGTTTCTGGAAGTGGGGCAAAACGCTCCACTCGAGAGTCCATCACCAGCCGGAACACAACGCCTTCCGAAATTGCTCGGTTCGTGAATCCGCAGGAAAACACGGGAAAAAAGGAGTCGATCGCGCTACTCCTGAGGGAGTTTCGCACATCGCATCGCTTGGGCTGCGGAATCGGCCCGCGCTTTGGCCTATGGGAAAGCGTGAGCCGTCGACGGGCTCGTCATTCGCAAGCGAGTGAGGCTTGGGGATGATGACCTCCGCCTGCTCCGCCTTTCCTC
This sequence comes from Pirellulales bacterium, assembly GCA_051006595.1. Taxonomy (GTDB): domain Bacteria; phylum Planctomycetota; class Planctomycetia; order Pirellulales; family UBA1268; genus QWPN01. Next base: position 142 of record JBPCTA010000393.1, on the reverse strand, counting down.
GTGACATTTCTTGCCCTCCCTTGGTTGCCGCCACCCGGGATTCTCGCTCCCGAAGTGGCCTCGTTGAAGGGGGGCAGGTCAGCGACGCGTCTGGGTGTAGAGCGTCGCCAGGCGGACGAGATCGGCTCCGACCGTGCCAAGT
>JBPCTA010000392.1:0-3021 GCA_051006595.1 Pirellulales bacterium | reverse complement strand
GGTGATCGCCATGCGGCAGTCGGTGTCGACGTTGATCTTCCGCACTCCGTGCTTGATGCCCCGCTGGATCTCCTCGACTGGCACGCCCCAGGTCTGCGGCATCTTGCCGCCGTACTTGTTGATGGTGTCCTGCAGATCCTGCGGCACGCTCGACGAGCCGTGCATCACGAGATGGCAGTTGGGGAGCATCCGGTGGATCTCCTCGATCCGCTTCATGGCGAGCACGTCGCCGTCGGGCTTGCGGGTGAACTTGTAGGCACCGTGGCTCGTGCCGATGGCGACGGCGAGCGCGTCGACGCCCGTGGCAGCCACGAACCGGGCCGCCTCGTCGTGATCCGTAAGCAGTTGGTCGTGCGACAGCTTACCGGTGGCGCCGTGGCCGTCCTCGGCCTCGCCCTCGCCGCTCTCCAGCGACCCGAGGCAGCCGAGCTCGCCCTCGACGGAGACACCCTGGGCATGGGCCAGCCGCACGACCTCCTTGGTGACCTGCACGTTGTAATCGAAGTCGGCCGGTGTCTTGCCGTCTTCCTTCAGCGATCCGTCCATCATCACGCTGGTGAAGCCGTTGTCGATCGCGCTCTGGCAGGTCGCGGGCGAGTTGCCGTGATCCTGGTGCATGGCGATCGGGATTGAGGGATAGAGCTCCGCGGCGGCGAGCATCAGATGCCGGAGGTAGTTGTCCTGGCTGTAGCTGCGGGCGCCCCGCGAGGCCTGCACGATCACCGGCGAGTCGGTCTCCTTGGCCGCCTCCATGATCGACTGGATCTGCTCCATGTTGTTGACGTTGAATGCCGCCAGGCCGTAGCCGTGTTCGGCGGCGTGGTCGAGCAGAATCCGCATGGGGACGAGCGGCATGGAAGAGTCTCCGTGGGCAGGTGTGGCGGGGGCCGACGACTCGGCGGCGGCGATCATACGGCAAAACGGCCCGTGGTAGAATCCCTGAGCTCGCTTGCCAGAACTCGGGAACACCCGCTGCATGGACCTGCGCCCCGCCACCGACCCCCTGAGGAGTTTTTTCTACGTCGCCGGCGGCTGGGCCTGCCTGGGGCTCGCCCTTGTCGGAGCCGTGCTTCCGCTGGTGCCGACGACGCCGTTCGTGCTGCTCGCGAGCTGGTGCTTCTACCGCGGTTCCCCGCGGATCCATGCCTGGCTGCACCGCTCGAAGGTCTTCGGCCCCACGCTCGACGATTGGCAGCACTACCACGGCATTCGTCGGTCGCTGAAGCACCGCGCGATCGTGATGGTGCTGGCGGTCGTGGCCGTGAGCCTGCTGCTCAACAGCCTTCACTGGACGCTCCGCTATGCGTTTTTGTCCGCCGTGGCGATCGGGCTGTATGTGATCTGGTCGGTGCCCACGCTCCCCGACGACGCCCCCCAGGCGCCCCGCACGCTCGTTGACTGACGGGCATCGCAAACGCTCGGCGAGATGCCGCTCAGTGCTCGACCGACGAGGCCGGCTCGGGGAGCCAGTGCGTGAGGATCGCGCCCACGAGGGCGTAGCCGCCCGCGACGACGGCGCCGGCCAGGGCGATCCGCACCGGGTCCGGGGGCGTGGCCGCAGAGAACGTGAGGGTGAGCCAGGCGGCGGCGGTGCCGAGCACGCGGCCGCCGATGTTGGCGGCGAAGCTCTCCCCCGTGCCACGGAGATGCGTGGGAAACACGAGGGGGATGTAGTTGCCCCAGAAACTGAACTGCGACACCGTGACCAGGCCCGCGACGAAGATCCCAGCCTTGATCCAGGGAAGCGAGCCGGCGTTGCCGAGCTGCGTCGAGATCCACCAGAAAAGCGCGGGCACGAGGACGAGCGCCGGCCACTGAAAGAGCCGCAGCAGTGTGCGGCGACTCGCGATCCGCAGGGCCATGAATGCCAGGAGCACGCGGCCGACGAGGCCGCCGATCTCCTGGTAGATCGTGACGGTGGCCACCGCTTCGTCGGTGGCATTGCCCGCGATGGCCTTGAGGCGGCCGGCGGGCGGGCTCGGCTTGCCCGCTTTCTCGGCCATGGCGATGGCCTCGTCCTGTGCCGCCTTGGCCGTGACGAGGATCGCGGCATGCCCCTTGGGTCCGCCGAGAATCTGCGGCAGTTGCTGGATCGCGCCGAAGGCAATGCCATAACTCGCCGCGAACACGAGGGTGGTCACGACCGTCGCCCGCAGGAGCGCCGGGCTGAAGAGTTCGCGGATGCTCGGCCGCTTGAGGGTGCCGGTCCGCTTCTTCTCGGCCCACACGGGACTCTCCGGCAGAAATGGCCGAATGAGGATCAGCGGCAGCGCCGGAATCACGCCCGAGATGAGCGTGTAGCGCCAGGCCTCGTGGCCCCCCTGAATCGCCGGCAGGATGTCGGCCAACCGGGCGGCCAGCACGGTGGCCGATCCCACGAGCAGTCCGCCGAGTGACGAGAAGGCCTGGGTCCAGCCGAGCACCCGCTCCCGCTGTTCGGGGTTGGGAAAGAGTTCTGCGAGCCAGGCCACGGCTGCGACGAACTCCACGCACACGCCGATGAAGACGAGGCAGCGGAAGAAGAGCAGTTGCGGCAGCGAGGTGGCAAAGCCGGCAGCCAGGGCCGCGAAGGCATAGAGCAGGATGCTGAAGGTGAGCACCCGGCGGCGGCCGAGAAGATCGGTGAGGTAGCCGCCGAGCAGACCGAAGACGCCGCCGGCGAGCGCCGGCAGGAAGAACAGGGCCCGGGCCCATTTTGTGTATTCCGGCGAGCCGGGCACGAGCAGCGGCGTGCCCTCGGCCGTCAGGCCGCCGAGCGCCGCCAGCGCCGGCTTGATGACCAGCGGCAGCATGAGGAGTTCGTAGATGTCGAATGCGAACCCAATCGCGGCGATCCCACAGACGAGCCAACCGGTGAGCGTGAGTCGGCCGGTCGCCGTCATGCCGACGGAGGCAGAACCATGCGACGAAGTTGCCATCTGAATCTCCCGGACGCAAACCCCGGCCACCTCACGATGCCAGCGAGGACGCCCAGCCTAACGGCATCGGCCCCACAACGCTCGATCCGCATTCCCCGCGGCC
>JBPCTA010000391.1:0-2851 GCA_051006595.1 Pirellulales bacterium | reverse complement strand
GTGACGGTGTCCACGCCTGTCCCGCTGGTGGCGGTGCTCATTCCTGCTGACCCCAGGGTGGGGACGGGTTCGGCCGCCTGCGTCGACTCGGGCTTGGCGCCGGCGGTTCCGCCGACGATGGTGGAGTTGCCGAGGCCCGGGGTGACGGTGTCCACGCCTGTCCCGCTGGTGGCGGTGCTCATTCCTGCTGACCCCACGGTGGGGACGGGTTCGGCCACACGCGGTGACTCGGTTCCGCCGACGATCGTGGAGTTGCCCAGGCCCGCCGGGACGGTGTCCTTACCGGCCCCGACCGTCTCGCCGGACTTCATGCATTCCTCTTCGGGCTTTGAGCACTCAGTCTTGCTGGTCGTGGCGTTGTGGTTGATGTTCTCTTCGGCGGTGTTGGAGGAGTTCGGCTTCGGTTGGCTCGTCGAGCCTGACGGGCCGCTCGAGCCGGACCCACTCGGGTTGCCCGGCGTTTCGGGTTGTGCGTGAGCCGCTGGGGGCGTCAGCGCCGTCCCGATACCGAGGGTGATGGCAGCCACGCCCAACCAGGTGCGCGACGGGATCCTGCGGCTATCGTTTGATGACACTTGAACTTCCTCCGCTTGCTCGCCCTTCCGGTTCATAGTGCCAGTAACCGGGTTCCCACTCAATGCATCTGCATGAGAATCAGGAGGTCAGGGACGTGACCCATTCCAGCTGCCGGGGCAGGCACACCGAATTCACGTCGTAGTTCGCCCGGGCAAATGCGCGCGCGGCCGCGCCGAGGCGATCTCGACGCTCGCCGTCGTCGAGCAGCTCGTCAATGGAGTCCACCAGCCCTGCGGAGTCGAAGAAGTCGACCAGCAGTCCCGTCTCGTCGTGCCGGAGGACTTCCCGGACCGGCGCGGTGTCGCTGGCCACGATCGCGCAGCCCGCGCTCATCGACTCCAGCAGACTCCAACTCAGTACAAACGGATAGGTCAGATAGACATGGACGGCCGAGAGCTGCAGCAGTGCGACGAACTGCTCGTAGGGAACGACGTCGAGGAAATGAACCCGCGAGGAGTCCTCATCTGAAATCCGCGGCCTGACTTCGTCGGCGATCAGAGTGCGCCAGGTTTCCCCCTGCACAGGGGCGGCGCCGTAGCTGACACCGCTTGCCCCCACGATCAGCACGCGTGCGTGGGTGCGCCGTTGTAGAAGCTGCGGTAGTGCGCGCATGAAAACGTGGAAACCCCGGTGCGGTTCGAGGTTGCGGCTCACAAAGGTGACGACTTCGTCGGCGCGGCTGAGTTGAACGCTCGTCCCATCCGGCGTGTGCAGGCCGAGTGTGACCTCAGGGTTGGGTGCCACCGCGACCGTATCGATCCCGTCTTGAATGACGGTGATCCGACTGCGAAACGGCTCCGGAAAGGTACTGGCCTGCCAGACCGTCGGGGAGATGGCCGCGTCGGCCATCTCGAAGTGCTGAAGATTGTTGAGGTTCTTCAGGCGCAGCCGGCACACCTCGCCGGCGTCGGTGACCGCGAACTCCGGATCGAAACCCACGTCGGCCCCGTGCAATTGGTAGAAGAACTCGCAATAGATGCCCAATCGGGCATCCGGCCAGACGTCCTTGAGGAACATGCTCTCACCCCAACCGGGATGGGCGATGATCACCTCAGGGGTGAACCCGCCCGCTTTGAGATCCAGGGCGGCCCGGAAGCAGGCCTCGCCACGGATGGTCTGGGACTCGAATTCGATCAGCCAGGGATGCACATCCGGAGTCGACGCCCGGGCCGCCGAGTAGGCGACCACCTCGACTCCCTGCCAATTCCCCGACGGCACGTTCTGCATGGTCATGCCCACCACCCGATGCCCCTGCGCCGCGAGCGCCGGCGCCAGGAACTTGAACTGCCCGGGGAAGTTCTGATGGATGAGAAGAATGTTCACGGGCCTGCCGACACACCTGTCTAGAGAGCTTCGAGCACTTCTACGGCTTACATGGTGCCGACGCTGGACGGATGTGAACATGCATAATCGGAAAAGCGCCACGCATCGACCGAAGTGAGGCCGCTGGGTGTGGTGCTGGGCGGCCTACTGCTGGGCGTCTTGACGTCTCCCTGCCGTTGCGCCATGCCGGGCTGCTTCCTGAACGACCTGAACCCGCGAGGATAGGTCGAGCTTGTTGTAAACGTGAGTCAGGTGGGTCTGGGCCGTGCGCGGTGAGATGAACAGCCGCGCGGCGATCTCCTTGTTGGACAGGCCGTCGCCGAGAAGGCGGACGACGTCGAGTTCGGTGGGCGTCAGAGCTTCCCATCCGTTGGAGGGGCGCTTGCGATAGCCGCGGCCCCGTCGGGCGAACGCGATGGCCTCCGCGGTGCCCAACGCTGCGCCGTCCGACATCGCGGCCTCGAACGCCTCGGCTCCCAGTGACTCGGTGAGGGCCGCCACCGTAATGGCGTGGTCACGGTCGAACACCGTGAAGCGGGCCTCCTGCTGACGTTCGCGAATACCCTGAGCGGAGCCGAGCAGTCTCGCCGCCCGTTCAGGGCTGCCGGGGGCCGCTATCGTCGCTAGACACTCGAATGCGTCCGGTACCCGCAGATAGCCTCCCGTGCGTTCGGCCGCTTCCAACGCGTCATACGCATCACATTCGGCTCGATGTTGTTCCCCTTGCGCCAGCGCGACTCGGGCCCGGCTAGCCAGGGCGAGAACCTGGAATGCTTCCGGGAAAATCAGGACGTTGTCATCTGCCCATTGGCGGGCACCTGCGAGGTCGCCGACGGCCAGCATCGTTTCGGCCCGAGGGAGGATGCATCTGATGAACAGCTCCTTACGCGCATAGGTGCTCCGCAGAGCCGATTCGCAGAATCCCTCTGCGGCAACGGAATCGCCACGGGCC
>JBPCTA010000390.1:0-3582 GCA_051006595.1 Pirellulales bacterium | reverse complement strand
GGCATCGACTACCGCCAGCTCTTCCTCTGGCCGACATTCATGGCACTGGTGGCGGCGGTCGTCCTGGCCATCGCCTTCTGGCCGCCCGCGTCGCTCGCCACCGCGGCCGAGACCGAGGACGACCTGGAAACCGAGCCGCAGGCGATCACCTGATTGGCCGAAGGACCAGGCCCCGGCGCATGACTCGGTGACGGGAGGACCGCGCGGCTCAAAAACACGCGCATCAAAAAACCGGGGGGCGTCTGTGCGACACCCCCCGGCTTTGGAATCGTCGTTGTGCCGTCTGGCTTAGTAGCGGCGACCGCCACCACCACCACCGTAGCCGCCACGACCGCCACCACCGCCACCCTCGCGGGGCTTGGCCTCGTTGACCGTCAGGGGGCGACCGTCGCACTCCTTCTCATGCATGCCGCTGATCGCCCGCTGGGCGGCGTCATCCGACTGCATCTCCACGAACCCGAAGCCCTTGCTGCGGCCCGTGTCACGATCCTGAATGACCTGCGCGCTCACCACGGTGCCGAACTCGAGGAACATCTGCTCGAGCGACTCGCTCGTCACGCTGTAGGCGAGATTACCGACGTACAGTTTCTTACCCATTACCAAAACACTCCTGCCTGTGACCCAAATATGCTTTCGGGGTCACGTCGAAAGGGCCAGAGAGTGGCAGCCCGCCAGAGGGTACAGGCGAGGATAAGAAGCGGCGGAAAGGGCCGAGAGGCCACCGCGCCACAAAGCATCGTCTAGAACCAACCTCAGGAATGTAGGTTGATTTCAATGGAAAAGCAACGCTTATCGGCGGTCGGACACAGCGAACCCGCTGGAAGTGGCCGGCGCACCAGGTCCCGTACCCCGTGATTCGGCCAAAAGGCCTTGATTTTAGAGGGTGGGATAGAGCCCCTCGAGTTGCTGCAGATAATGCAGAATATGGGAGCGAGCGGCCCCCAGTTCCGTTCGGGAGTCTTGATCGGCCGTGGCCGCGGCACCTGCCCGCACGGCCCGTGCCGGCTCGGCCCGCATGGAACCGGCCGCTTCGCGGATGGCGGGCCACAGAAACCGCTGCTCGCACTCGGTCTGAACCGCCCGTTTGCGACCGATGCCGCATTCGTGAGCATCGTGGTCGAGATCATCTTTGAGCGACTGAAGCTTCCGCTGCATCGCCATCGGGCGGGCGTCTGCCGAGACGAGCGTGGTCGTGGCAGCTGCCGTGATCTCCTCAATGCGGTCGCGATAGCGTCGGAGCCGCAGAATCACGCTGCGGGCATCGCTTCGATCGTTACAAGTCACAACGCTCGCTCCTTGGCTCGTTTGGTAATCCCCGCAGCCTAACAGCGCCGCCGGGCCCCGTGTGCATTTCCCCGAGTCAGGCAGCAGTCTGCTATGCTTCTCCACTCGATGGATCCCCATCGTGATGGATCATTGGCCTCAGGATGGGCACTCAATGCAGGACGGTCTCCAGCTCGCCGATTTCCGCCACCGGGACACGTTTCGCGGCGTCACTCAGGTCGTCATCACGCTCGGGCTGTTCGTACTGGGCTGGTGGGCCATGTGGGCCAGCCTCTCCGTCGGCTATTGGCTGGCGTTGGTCTGGTCGGTGCCCACGGCCGGCTTGCTCCTGCGGATGTTCGTGCTGCAGCATGACTGTGGTCATGGCGCGCTGTTTCCCGACCAGCGGTTGAATCACGCCGTCGGCGTGGCGCTCAGCACCCTCACGCTCACTCCGTATCATTGCTGGAGGCGGCAGCATGCCCTGCATCATGCCACCAACGGGCAGCTCGATCATCGCGGCTTCGGCGACGTCACGACGCTCACGCTCGACGAATATGCCGAGCTGTCGTTCGGCCGCCGCCTCTTCTATCACGTCTATCGGCATCCGTTGGTTCTGATGGTGATCGGGCCGGTGTTTTACTTCGCCCTCTTTCAGCGGTTGCCGTGGGCCATTCCGGCGGCCTGGCATCGCGAACGGCGGAGCATCCATCTCACGAACGCTCTGGTGCTCCTGTCGCTCGCGGCGGCGGCGGCGGTATTTGGCCCGATGACGGTATTGAAGTTGCATCTTCCCGTCGTCGCGATCGCCTCGTCGATCGGCACCTGGCTGTTCTACGTGCAGCATCAGTTCCTGCCGACCTATTGGGAGCGGGACACCACCTGGGAGCACTCCCACGCCGCAGTAGAGGGCAGCTCGTTTCTCGACCTCCCCTGGCTCCTGAACTGGATGACGGCCAGCATCGGCTATCACCATATCCATCACCTCGACAGCCGGATTCCAAACTACGCGCTGGCCGCCTGCCACGCGGCGCATCCGGCCCTTCAATCCGCGCAGCGACTCACGCTGCTGGAAGGGCTGCGATGCACGCGGCTCAAGCTCTGGGACGAAAGCACCCAGGAAATGATCACCTTCCGTGAGGCCTGGCGGCGATTGCAGTGCCGCGATATAGGCGATCCCTTACCGCAGCGGTGAAAATGCCGTCGGTTTGAGGAACTGCGAGACCACACCGTTCTGCTTCACGGTCAACGAGCCCCCCGCCTCCTGCTCCGAGGCGTTCTTCGCCGCCACCCAGGCCGGATCCTGCCGAAAGCCGTCGAACGATCGGCCGGCCGCCTCGATGCTGTCGTGCGCGAGCAGATACACGAGCATCCGCTCGGAGTCGGCCGCCTCATAGGGCAGCCAGTAGACGATGTTTTGCATGCCGTGCTTCGCAAACAGCCCCATCGTGTGATCCGCAAACCGCTTCTGGAGCCGGGTGAGCTTGTCGGCGTCGGGGCAGGTGTAGGTCCGCAACTCAAAAACTCGCGGCTTCTCGGACCGTTCGATCGAGAGGGAAGGCGACCATGAGGTCATCCTCAAGGGCATCACCGTGACGCTCTCGATCACCTTGCCATCGGCATCGGCGGCCGCTTCGGCCTGCTTCCAGGCGGGGTCGTCGTGAACCTGCCGCCACCGCGTGTTGCCATCCTTCGCCGCTCCATCCGCAGGGTTGGCCACCGCATACAGACACCACAGGGCCTCGTGGGGACGCTCGCCTGCCGCAGTCAGGAAGGCGACGGGCTGCATTCCCCGGTGGGGGAGCAGCGAAAGCTCATGATCTCGGACGAGTTTCTCGAGTGCGTCGAGCCTGCCGGGGTTGGCTCGCACGACGGCGAGTTCATACACCTGCGCCGCCGGCCTGGTCGCCGATTTCGGCTCGCCATCGTCCGACAACGCGACCGACCCAGTGAACGACCCAGTGAACGACCCGATGACCGTGGAAGCGGCCATCGTCAGCGATGCGATGAGGCGAAGAACTGCCGTGCGGAGCATGTGGTTTCCTCATGGGGCCGGTGGTGTACGGGTGCCGGAGTAGGCTTCAAGAGCGTAGCACCAGGAGGGCCGCCGCGGTCAACGCTGAGCCGCGGCTCGCTGCGATGATTCCCGTCGGAGCCGCTTTTCTGTCCTCGGCCACCGAACCTCCATCTGAGACATCACCCTTTCTGGTGATGCAAAGGCCAAAAAAACGAACATCCCGGATGGATCAAGAAACGGGGAGGACGTCAGAACCAACAACGTCCAGGACAACTTCGGCCACGGCACACACGTTGCCGGAC
>JBPCTA010000389.1:0-5234 GCA_051006595.1 Pirellulales bacterium | reverse complement strand
GCGCGATTCCGCTCGCGGTCGCGGAGGTTTTGACGATGACGCTTCTTGGCACTGGCCGAATGGGGCATTCCGAAATCCTCGATCGTTTCTGCGTGCTGGAGGGTGCCGAGACGAATCCCGGCCGATGGCTGGCCCAGGGACGGGCCGCTCAGCCATCTCCACCTTTATCCTTCGCCGACCCCAACTTGTCCAGACGCTGTGCCACATCCCGGTAACTGAAGTCGAGTCCGGCCAGGGTGGAGAGGTATTTGCGGGCCGAGTCGAGGTCGTCGAGGCCCGAGGCCAGCACGCCCGCCCGGTAGAGGGCCCGCTTGCGAAGCTCCAGTTCCCGGTCCGTCAGGGCCTCGACCGCCGCCTGATAGTTCTGCATGGCGAGCTGGTATTGCTTGATCTTTTGGAAGCACTCGCCCAGTTCCAGCGACACCGATCCGCGGCGGCGGGTGTCCTTCATCGACTCCTGAAACTGACGGATCGCCTCGGTATGGTTGCCGGCGGCCTTGAGCCGCATGGCCAGTTCGTACTTCCAGGTCAGGTTTTCGGGATAGCGGCTGCACCGCGCGGAAAAGACGTCGATCTCGTGCTTGAGATGGCCGGCACGCAGTCGCTCGACCGTCGCGCGGTTGTCGGGCGTGTCGTCCGTCGCCAGCCGTTTTTCCGCGATCATCACCTTGTGCTTGCCCCAGCGGAGCTGACGATCCTCGACATGCTCCCGCACCCGGAGTTCGTTGCCGGAGGCGGCGAGCGCCTGCTGCAGCATCTGCTCGGCCTCCTCGACGGTGGCATCGCGTTCGAGCAGATCGGCCAACTCGAGGTAGGGCTCGATGTCGGTCGGATTCTGTTTGATGGCCTGGCGGAGTTCCGCGATCTTGCCGCCTTCCTTCGCCGCCTCGTCGGGCTTGCCCGCGGCGGGCTTGCCGGCGCCCGACGACGACCTTCCGACCATGCCCTGGCCGGCCACGATCGTCTTCTCGACGGAGAGCCGCGAGATCTCGCGTTCCGACTCCTCGGCGAGCCCCTTCGTCCGCGAGATTCGTCGCCAGCATTCGATGGCCTGATCGAAGTTGCCCTGATTGGCGGCGAACCGCGCGCACTGGCGATTGACTTCGGGATCGGTCGGCGACGCGTCGAGGGCCGCCCGCAGGTAGACGGCCTGGGCGTCGTAATACATCAGATTCCCGCAGGCCTCGGCCATGGCCAGGAGGCAGGCATGATCGGACGGGTTCGACTTGATGATCTCGACGCCCTGTTTGATCACGTCGCGCCATTGGGCTCCGCCGGCCAGCTTCTTGAGCGTCGCCCGGGATCCGGCCGAAAAGAACGCCGTCAGACCGCCCGACTTCTTCGCACCGAACTTCTTCTTGAGAGCCGCCAGCAGCGACTGCAGAAACACCGCATTGCCAGGATCGCCGATGACGCAGGCCGAAAACATATCGACGGCGTAGTCGGCGTTGCTCTGGAGTTGCTGGGTGCCGGTCACGAAACACTTCATCACCCGCGACCGCTCGGCCGGCGAGAGCGCCGCCGTCGACGGGATCGATGCGGGATCGACCGGGGCAGGAGTGGCCGCAGTGGACTCGTTGGCCATGGTCGGGGACGATTGGGTGACGGGTTACCAGTAACTGTCGAGTGTAGTGCCGCCTGCTGAGGCGACAAACACCGGCCGGTCCTGCCCCGGGAACGTCACACAACTCATGAAATCCTCACTGCCACCACCGCCCGGCCGGGTCGTGTTCGTCGGGGCCGGTCCCGGCGCCCCCGACCTCCTCACGCTCCGCGCCGTCGAACGGCTGCGGACGGCGGAGGTGATCGTGCACGATGCGCTGGTGCCGCTGCGGGTGCTCGACGAGGTCAACCTGGCAGCCGAGCGGATTCCCGTGGCCCGCGAGCAGGAGATGCGGCCCAACCCCGGCGTGGCGACAGGACGACTCTTGGCGAAACTGGCGTTGGAGGGCCGCACCGTGGTGCGGCTCAAGGGGGGCGATCCGACGGTCTTCGCCCGGCTCGCCGAAGAACTGGAGCCGCTGCGACAGGCGGGCATCCAGGTCGAGTTCGTGCCGGGTGTGACCGCTGCCCTGGCCGCCGCTGCCGCCGCGGGGGTGCCGCTGACGAGTCGCGATGGTGCGTCGAGCCTGACGATCGTCACGGGCCGCGAGGCCGACGAGAAGGCCGACGGAATCGATTTCCAGTCGCTCGCCGCGCTTTCAGGAACGCTGGCCGTCTACATGGGGGTCGAGCAGGCGGCCCGCTGGTCGCGTGCGCTCATCGCCGCTGGCAGGAGCCCCGACACGCCCGTCACGGTCGTGAGCCGCTGTTCCTGGCCGGACCAGCGGGTGGGTGTGACGAGCTTGGCGGAATGCGCGGCCGACTTTGTGCGGCAGGGCTGGCAGTCGCCGGCGGTCGTCATCGTCGGTGCTGCGGCGACCGTCGAGGCTGGCCCGCTCAAGTCAGGGCTCGTGCTCGTCACGCGGCCGATCGGGCAGGAGGCAGAACTCGTGACGGCCGTGAGATCGGCCGGTGGCGAGTGCCTGCACGTGCCGGTGATCCGCATCGCCGATCCGCCGACCTGGCAGCCGCTCGACGAGGCAATCGCCCGCGCCGACACCTACGACTGGATCGTGTTTGCCAGTTCCAACGGAGTGCGCGGATTCGTCCGCCGGCTGCGGGCCGCGAAGCTCGATGGCCGGGCGCTTGGCTCGACCCGCCTGGCGGCGATCGGCCCGGCCACCGGCAGGCAGCTCGAGGAAGCGGGATTTCACTGCGATCTGACGCCTGAGTCCTTCCGCTCCGAGGGCCTGGTTGCGGCCCTTGGGGGAGCACTCCGCCGCGGGCGGTTTCTGCTCGTGAGGGCCGACAAAGGCCGGGACGTGCTCCGTCGAGGTCTCGAGGCCCTCGGGCATCACGTTGACGAGGTGGTGGCCTACGAGAGCCGAGCGGTCGAGTCGATCGGTCCAGCGGACCTTGCCGCACTCGACCGCCTCCCGATCGGCTGGATCACACTCACGAGTTCCTCGATCGCCGAGTCCGCGGTGGCCCTGTTTGGCGATCGAATGCGACACTGGAAGATCGCGAGCCTCAGTCCGGTAACGTCCGCCGTTCTCGAAAAGACGGGGCTCCGGCCGACTGTCGAGGCCACCGAAGCGACGGCTGCGGGGCTGGTCGCCGCCATCCTGCGATGGGAGGCGTCGCCGGCAGAGCCTCGCCCGTCGGCAGAGTCGCCCGGCACAGTGCATCTTCCCCCGTCTTTCCGCGACTGACTCGCTTCGCGTCGCACTTGAGTGGCGATGCTCGTCCCGTCGATAGCAGGCAGGTCGGCTCGGATTTTCCGGAGCCGTCTGGGGCCAGGGGGAGTCGCGCATGTTCGGATCGAAGAAGCAGGCAGCCACGGTCGTGATCTGTGCCACGGCGCCCCGCCAGCCGGGAACGGCACGGGCGGGAGCGTGGCTCGACGCGGCCCGCGGCCTCACGGTGCCGGTGACGTGGCTGGCTGGCATCGATTCCCTGGCCGAGATCGCCTCTCAGGGCCGGAGCAAGCCGGGCATCGATCTGGCCCTCGACATCCCGCCTGCCGCGTGCGGCTCGAAGTCAAAGCTCCGCGACCTGCTCCATCGCGCGCACGACGCCGCAGCTGACGTGACGGCGGTGGTGCTGCGTGGTCCGACACCGCTGGACAACCGCGGCCTGCTGGTCGAACACGGCATCGGCGTGGCGCTCGTCACCGAGTTCGAAGACGACGCCCGCGGCAGCCGCCGCCCGGCGCCGCGCGGGTGGCCATGCCGCAACGCCGTCTGGGGTCTGTGGGAGGTGCAGGTCACTCCGCACCGTCCCCGCGGCATCGCCGGCTGGCTCGGCATGGGCGGCATGCCTCAACCCAAGGCGGGCGGGCTGCATGTGCTGCGGACCGAAGGCGTGGCAGTCGGCAACAACGGCACCGCCTTCATCACGCCGCGACTGGAACGCTGGGTCGCGTGGGCAAGCCAGCGACGCTTCGGCGGAACCGTGCTGGCCGGGCTCTCGTCGCTCCCGGCGGTGATCTCGGGGGAGGGCCGCGACGCGATCTCGGGATCGGTGCTTCGCGCGGCCTGACCGACCGAATCAGTCCCGACCGGCGACAGACCGTCAGGCCTTGGCCCGGGCGTTGATCGACCAGCTCAGGTAGGCGACGAGCAGGCCTGCCAGAATGAAGCCGATATCCGCCGGCACGCTCACCCGTTGGAATGGGAAGGCGACCGCAAGATCGGCGACGAACAAGATCACGACGATGCCCGAGACGATCAGGCCTGCGAGAGACAGCACGTTCGAAGCGCGGGAAGCGCCCCCGGGAGGCGAGGAGGTTTCAATCGAGCCTGCAATTCCATACCATACCTCCCGTTCCGTGGGGAGGCACGTGCCGGCGATTTTTGCCGCTGCCCGCCCGGAGCGGTACGGCAGTGAATCGCTCCGGGGCCTTTCGAATCCCTCCACCAACGCCCCGCAGCGGGGCCTGTCGCCGTGAAATCATCCCCATCCAGCATCGCCGTCTACACGGGATCGTTCGATCCGATCACGCTGGGACATCTCGACGTGATCGGTCGGGCCAGCCGGATCTTCGAGACCATCGTCGTCGGCGTGGGCATCAACCCCGACAAGCATCCGCTGTTCGGCCTCGAGGAGCGGGTGCAACTCGTGCAGTCGGCGGTCGCGGCCTTCGGCAACGTGCGGGTGGAACTCTTCAGCGGCCTATCGGTGGCGTTCGTGCGTGAGCAGGGCGGGCACGTGCTCCTGCGGGGCGTGCGCTCGCTGACCGACATCGAGGCGGAGTTCACGATGACCTTGGCCAACCGGAAGCTCGACGCCTCGGTGGAGACGGTCTTTCTGATGGCGGACGCGGCGTATTCGCACATCTCGTCGTCGCTGCTCAAGCAGATCACACCGCTGGCCGACGACGAGGCACTGCTGCGGTTCGTGCCACCATCGGTCGTCGCCGCGCTGCGAAGGAAGCTCGCCGCGGGCTGACGGACCTCAGCCGCATCGCGGTGCCAGCCGACCGGCCGTAAGGCCCCGGCCTCCGGTACAAGCCGACCGGCCGTAAGGCCGCGGGCAGCCCTGCTGTCGGTTCCGGGGCCACCGACCGGCCGCGGGCCGCGCTACCGCACGGCTCGGGACTGCTCATGCCCCGTCGCCGGACGCTCGCTGCGGACATCCTGTCCTCCGCTCGCTCGGATGCCGCCGGCGCTTCGCCATCCTGGCTCCGCTTG
>JBPCTA010000388.1:0-5268 GCA_051006595.1 Pirellulales bacterium | reverse complement strand
CGTGCCAGACCTGGTGGCCCAAAGATGCCTGCGAATCATGGGAAGCGACTCCTCACGGGGGAAACCGGTGGCCGCCCAGAACTGGACCCGCCCCCGGCCGGTATTCTTTCCATGGGTATGAACGCTCCACACTCCGAAAAGTTCCGCGACCCGGAATTCCGCGCTCCTGAAATCCACGATTCGGGACGCGATCCGGGACTCGTCGATTTCGGAATCGATGCCGCCGGCCGGGGCAGACGTCTCGAGCGGTTGGGCGGCATCCTGGTTGACCGACCGCTCCCCCAGACGCAGGATCGCCGCCGCCTGCCCGCCTGCTGGAACCAGGCCGCAACCGTCTATCGGGTTGCGACTGCCGATGACTCCCGCGGCCGGAGTGGCACGCGAGGCGATTGGGAGTCCTGCGGCAATCTGCCCGATCCGTGGCATGTCAGGGTGCCACTCGGCACGACGACGCTGACGCTCGAAGTCCACCCTTCTCCATCAGGTCAGGTGGGCATCTTCATCGAACAAATCGAGCAGTGGCGTTGGCTCAAGGCGACGACTCCGGCGACCGGCACCATGCTCTCGCTCTTTGGCCACTCCGGTGCCGCGACGCTCGCCGCAGCGGCCGCAGGAGCCGAGGTTGTCCATGTCGACGCCTCTCGGCAGGCCATTGCACTTGCCCGCCGCAACGCCGCGGTGTCGGGACTCGCCCATCTCCCGGTGTCGTGGATCTGCGAGGATGCCGCCACGTTTGTGGCCCGTGCCGCCCGCCGTGGCCGACGGTTTTCCGGCGTGGTGCTCGATCCACCCTCGTGGGGTCATGGCCCGAAAGGCCAAGCCTTCGCCATCGACCGCGACCTGCCTGCCCTGCTCGCCGAGATTGCCCGCCTGCTCGATTCCGCATCCGGCGGACCGATCCTGGTCACCTGCCATTCGCCCGGCTGGCATCCCAGCCGCCTGCGAGACACACTCTCAGAGGCGCTGGCCGCGGCGAAGGATCCCGTCAGGGGCCGACTCGAGAGCGGCCTGCTCTCTTGCACGGACGACTCCGGCCGCGTGCTCGAACTCGGCACCTTCGCCCGCGTCGCACCCGAGCGGCACATGGCATGACGGACCTCACGGCGATCACGGGCCTCACGGGCATGGAAACCATCACCAGCGCCGCCAACCAGCGGGTCAAGCAGGCCGCGGCCCTCCGCGATGCCGACGCCCGCCGCAGCACGGGGCTGACGATCGTGGACGGCCGCCGCGAACTGTCGCGAGCCGCAGCCGCCGGTGTCGAGATCGTGGAGGTCTTCGTCACTGCCGAGGCGATCGCCGCCGCAGCGCCGATCGCCGACGAGGCGTCCACGCTCGCCGAATGGCTGACCCGCCTCGTGGACCGCGGCACGCGAGCGGCGCTGGTCTCCGAGCGGGCGTTTGAACGCGTCGCCTTCGGGGGCCGTAACGAGGGCGTGGTCGGGGTCGTCCGCTTCGGCCCCTGGCCGCTCACCGAGCGGGTATTCGCCGCCGATCGCCCCGTGCTCGTCATCGAGGGCGTCGAGAAGCCGGGAAACCTCGGCGCGATCATCCGCACAGCCGATGCCGCCGGCCTGGGGGGCGTGCTCGTCTGCGACGGCCGCACCGATCTGGCCAACCCAGCGGCGATCCGCGCGAGCCTCGGCACGGTGTTCTCCCTGCCGCTGGCGTGCGCTGCGATCGACGAGGTGATCGACTGGTGCCGCCGCCACGATCGGCATGTGGTCGCGGCGACACCGAAAGGCCGCCGCCTCTGGCACGAGGCCGAACTCCGCGGCGGGGCGACGATCCTCCTCGGCAGCGAGGCCCACGGCATCTCTCCGGCATGGGAGGCCGCCGCAGCCGGCGGCCGGCTCGCGTTCGACACCGTTCGCCTGCCGATGCATGGCGTGGCCGACAGTCTCAATCTCTCCGTGACCGCCGCGGTGCTCGCCTACGAGGCGGTGCGACAGCGGGAGGCGCACTGATGTCGGCCGCGCACGATGGCCCCGCCGATTCCGCTGCCTTCGAGCATCTCGGCCGGCTCTGCGCTGAAGCCGGTCCCGATGCGATGCTCAACGCCCTGGCCGAATCGCTGGCGAGCCGCCGGCGGTGGCATGCCCTCTTCGACGCCCGCATCATGCAGGCCCGGGTGGCCGTCGGCCTGCCTCCGGTCGGCAGCCCGGGAGACGTTCCTGCCGAGGTCCGCGACCAACTCGACGAACGCTCCTGGGCTGCGTGTCGCGAAGCAGGCTGGCCGCTGTTGCGCGAGGGCCAGGTTGCTGCGGCCTGGATGTACCTTCGCGCCACTACCGACCTTAGCGAGGTCTCACTACAACTCGCCACACTCGCTACCGCCATCGATGCCTCGGCCACCGACGAGCAGACAGAGCGGCAGCGGCAGGAGATTCTCGGAGTGGCCCTGTGGGAGGGAGCCGATCCGGCCGTCGGTATCTCGCTCATGCTCCGCACCCAGGGAACCTGCAACGCGATCACCGCCTACGAACAGGCCGTCTCCCGCCTCGCCGCCCCCCGGCAGCGGCCGGCCGCCGGCGTGCTCGTCGCACACCTTCATGGCGAGGTCGCGACGAACCACGTGGATGTCTCGCACCTCCAGTCGGTGCTCCGCATCGCGCGGATCTGCGACGACGAGCCGACGATTCGCCGGGCGTGGGAACTCGCCTGCTACGCGTGCCGGCTGCCGGCCGACGTGATCTACCCCGGCGAGCCGCCATTTGAACACGTCGGCGAGGCCTCGCGGCACTTCTTCGGCAGCCAACTCGGCATCGATATCGAGGCCGCGATCCGATTCTTCCGCCGCGCAGCGGCTACGGCAGATCCCGGATCGGGAACGCTGCCGAGCGACACGCTCGTGCTCCTGCTCGCGCGGCTCGGCCGGCCCGCCGAGGCGCTCCACGCGGCGCTTGACCGCCCCCGCGACGACGGGATGCCGAGTCCGCTTCAGGTGGCCGGTGCCATGCCCTCGCTTCTCGACCTCGCGGCCATGGCACACGAGTGGGAGTTGCTCCGCCGCGTCTGCCGCGATCGTGGCGACGACATCACGTTTGCGGCGACGCTCATCGCCGAACGTCAGAAGAACGAGGGCCAGCCGCACCACAGCGACCTCGGCCCGCAGGTCTGACATGCGGCACAGGGAGGCGCCGCGTAGCCGACATCGGCACCGCTGCGAAATCCCCTGCCTGGCGGCAACTGCCACGGCGCGAGCTTCTCCGGGCTCTGCTGCACCCCGTTGCACCCCCGCCACCGGCCACAGCCGTCGCAGGGATCGGGACAGCTCGGCTCATGCTTCTCGCCGCAGTAGCGTGGCCCACACCCAAGATCGCCATACGGAGTCTCGTCGCCTGCGGCCGTCCGCTTGCAGGGTCCGCACGTGCCGCACGGCTCGCCCGCCCCCGACGACCGCGGGAACCCCACCATCACGGCGGCGATGCCCATCAAGATCCCGACACTGACGGTGATGCGTTTCATGCCAGGTGTATCGGTCGCGACACCGCGCCGTCGCCCGATCGTGTGGGCCGGGCCGGCACGATCGGCCTCACCTTGCGCAGCTTGCCATCCTCGTCCGCTCGAAGAGCCGCAGATAGTCGCGGGCACTCGTCTCCCACGACCAGTCCTGTCGCATCACATGCCGCATCAGGCCGCTCCAGAGCGGCTTGTCGGCATGGGCCTGAATGGCTCGGTCGAGTGCCTGTACGAGTCCAGCAGCCTCGAAGCCATGAAACACGAAGCCGGTCGCCGTGCCATTGCGGAGGGTGTCGGGGTTCGTGTCGATCACCGTGTCGACGAGGCCGCCGGTGGCGCGGACCACGGGAATCGATCCATAGCGCTGGGCATAGAGCTGCGTCAGGCCGCAAGGCTCGAAGAGGCTCGGCACGAGCGTGATATCGGCGGCAGCCTGCACCAGATGAGCGAGCCCCTCGTCGAAGCCGATCACGACATCGACCGTGCCGGGGAAGGTTGCCGCCGCCCGCTGGAGCAGCCGCTCATACTCGTCATGGCCGGTGCCGAGGATCACGAAGTGGGCTCGGCCTTCGCCGGCCATCCGGCCGAGAATCTCGAGAATGAGCTCCACTCCCTTCTGCTCGACCAGCCGACCGACAAACGCCACCAGCGGCCGGGCATCGGGCGCCGCATGCCCCAGCCGGGCCGCGAGGGCCACGCGGGCCGCATACTTGCCGGCGTCGACGTCGTCGCTGTGATACGGCCTGGGGATGTGCGGATCGGCGGCGGGATCCCAGGCCACCGTGTCGATGCCATTGACGATGCCGGTGAGCACGTCGCTTCGGGATGCCAGCAGGCCCTCCAGTCCGCAGCCGCCGGGAGACGATTGGATCTCGCGGGCATAGGTGGGGCTCACCGTGCTGATCGCATCGGCGAACACGATGCCCGTCTTGAGGAGATTGAGCTGGCTGTAAAACTCCATCTGCTCCCAGTTGAAGTACTTCCAATCGAGTCCGGTCAGCAGCATGTCCCAGTGCCAGAAGAGTCCCTGATAGGCCATGTTGTGGATCGTCATCACCGTCCGTGCGGAGGCCACGGCGGGCCGTGATCCGTAGACCAGCTTCTGGTAGGCCGGCACGAGCCCCGTCTGCCAGTCGTGGCAATGGATGATGTCCCACGTCTGATCGAGCCGACAGGCCAGTTCGAGCGCCGCCCGCGAGAAGAAAATGAACCGCTCCGCGTTGTCGGCATAGTCCTGCGGACCGCCGTAGAGCGTGGGCCGATCGAAGAGCTCCTCGTTGGCGACCAGATACACATCGGCCCGCGCGCCCGGCCGACGGCAGCGGAGGATCCTGGCCAGCGGCTTTCGGGTTCCGATCGGCACCTCGAACTCGATGCCGGTCGGCTCGATCGACAGGTGCTTGGCGAAGGCTTCGCGATGGGCGGGAATGACCAACGACACGTCGCATCCCAGCCCAGCGAGTGCCTCGGGCAGGGCGCCGGCCACATCGGCCAGCCCGCCGGTTTTGGCAAACGGAACGGCCTCGCTGGCGACTTCGAGCACCCGCATCGTGGAATCCGGAGCGAAAGATGGCGGCCGGGGGCGACCGCCCACCGGTGGTAAAATATAGGACATGGTTCGATGCCACCGGCCGAACGCCTCGGCAGCCGTTTTTTTTAGGCCCGCCACGCCATGAGCCCCCTCGTCAATCCCGCCGCCCTGTTCAAACTCCGGCTCCCCTGCCGTCGTCGTGAACGGCTCTGGCCGCCGGCCGCCTGGGATCTCGACGATGCCTGCCGGCTGCCGTCGTTCGCCGAAGTGGCCGG
>JBPCTA010000387.1:0-3123 GCA_051006595.1 Pirellulales bacterium | reverse complement strand
AGGCTGGGCTCCGGGCGCCGGCCAGCGACGGTGGTAGCCTGTTTTCATGAGTTCCATCTCCGGGATCGCCTGTGCCGCTGCAGCCGTTACGGCGTGTGCCGCCGTAGCCGGCGCCTGGCTTGCCCGTGGCACCACGGCCGTGCCGGCGGCATGGTGGGCCTGCAGCGCGGCGATTGCCTTTGCCATCGAGGCGGCTGCGGCTGCGGATGGCGCCGGCGACCCTGCCGCGCTCGAATCGTGGCGGCTCGTGGTGGCGGCCCTGTCGCTCTGCCCGATCATGGCGCTGCTCGGCGCGAAGCGGCCTCAGCATGGGGTCTGGCAGTTCATTGTCGCAGCGCTTGGTGGCATCCTCGCCTTGCCGGCGGCTTCGGCCGCGCTCGTGCGGCCCGGATCGCCGCCCGATGTGCATCCCTTGCAGCGGTGGTTCATGCTCGCCGTGGTGCTGGTGGCCGGGGCGAACTTCGTCGCCACGAGGCACTCCTTCGCCGCACTGCTCGTTGTGACCGGGCAGACGCTCCTGCTGCGGACCCTTCTCCCGTTCGGCGGGAATGGCGTCAGGCAGGGAGCGGCCCTCGACGCCCTTGGCGCCTCAATCGTCGCGTTCGGCGCCGCGGTGGCGGCGGTGCAGTCGGGGCTCCTCCCCGTGAGGCCAAAAACGGCCGGCAGCGGCAGGGGGCCCGGTGGGTCCACGGACTTCACTGCGGAGATCGGCGGCTTTCTCGCCCTGCGGGAGACGCTCGGGGCCGCCTGGACGCTGCGGATTGCCGAGCGGTTCAATGCCGAGGCGTCGGCCCGCGGCTGGCCCTGCCGCCTGAGGTTCGACGGCCTTCACGTCGAAGGAGACTCCGCCGACGGCGGGTGGCAGGCGGATGCTGGGCGGACGGCACGGGCGCTTCTGCGGCGTTTCGTATCGCCCGCCTGGCTACGGCGGCACGGTTGCGCAGCCGGAATCCACGGGCCGAGCAGGGCGACGATGGTGAACCACCCGCCCGGAGGATAGACTTCGAACCCCTTGCGGACGAAATCCGTAGGGGTCGACGTGAGATCATGTACGGTCCCGTCCCAGAGCCTACCTTTTTGTGGAGCACTCCATGGCCGATGAAGCCCAGCCCCAGCCGGTCCCCGTCGACGAGTCGCATATCGTCGCCACCTACGCCAACTTCTGCCGTGTCACCGGCACGCCCGAGGAGTTGATCGTCGACTTCGGCCTCAACAAGCAGGTGGTCGGTACCTCGCCCGAGACGATCCAGCTCACGCAGCGGATCATCGTGAACTTCTTCACAGCCAAGCGGCTTGCCTACGCCCTGTCGATGGCGGTGGCCCGCCACGAGCAGGCCTTCGGCCCGCTCGAGACGGACGTCCAGAAGCGAGTCGTGCACCAGCAGCAGGTCGCGAAGAGCTGACGCGAGGCGGCCTGCCTCCCGTTCCCACCCATGACCAGCTACGACGAGACCGAGGAGTTCGAGCGGGCCAGGCGGGAGATCCACGACTTCCTGGCAAAACTCGAGCAACTTGCCCACCGCGACGTCGCGGCGGGTGAGTTTTTCGGGTTCATCCGCGACGGCGTCCATCGGCTCATGGAGTCGGTGGCCGAGGTCGTGTGGCTGGTGGGTGACGGGGGGCAGGTCGAGCCGATTATCCACTCGGGAATCGATGAGACCGGCGTGTCGAGCACGCCGGAGGGCGTGGACGCCCACAACGCCCTCGTGGCCGGCATGTTCGGCAGCGGCACGGGGCTGATCGTGCCCCCGGGCGGCTCGCTGAGCGGCCCCGACGGTGCCGTCGTGAGCACCAACGGCACGGCGCTCGTGGTGATTGCGGCGCCGATCGACTGCGGGTCCGGTCGCTCCGGGCTGATCGAGATCTTCCATCGGCCCAACCAAGACGACGTCCAGCGGGGCTACCTACGGTTCTCTGAGCAGGTGGCAGGGCTCGCTGCCATTTACCTCGATCGGCAGCGGAACGCGAGGCAGGTGGCTGCCCAGACGCAGCAGCTCGCCGAGATCGGCGACCAGCAGTCGGCCCTCGCGCAGGTGGAGCGTTTCAGCCGTGCCGTGCACGAGTCGCTCGATCCGATTGCCACCGCGTTCGTCCTGGCGAATGAGGCCAGGCGGATCATTGGCTGCGATCGGGTGAGCGTGCTCGTGAAGCGGGGCCGTTCCCTTCGGCTCGAGGCGGTCAGCGGCCAGGAGTCGGTCGAACGCCGGGCGTCGGCCGTGCAGGCGATCGAGGCGCTCGCCCGGGTGGTGGCGCGGGCCGGCGATCCCCTTTGGCACCCCGACGCGGAGGCCGAGGTGCTCCCGCAGATCGAGGAGGAGCTGGAGAACTACATCGACGAGTCGCATGCCACGGCTCTGGCGATCATCCCCCTGAAGAAGCCCCGGCCCACCGCCGTGGTGAAGCCTGGGGGCGTCGATGCCGTGGCTGTTGCCAAGGCCGAGGCGGCCCCCGCCGACCGGTCGGATCCGATCGGCGCCGTGGTGGCCGAGTGGTTCTCGTCAGCGGGCTTCGACGGCGGGAAGCGGTCGCGGGTCGAGCTCGTGGCGGAGCACGGGCAGGTGGCCCTGGCCAACTCGCTGGCCCACACCGGCCTGCCGCTTTATCCGCTCCTCAACTTCCTCGGCAAGTCGCGGGTGCTCACGACGGCCCGCAACCTCCCCAAGACGATCACAGCGGCCCTCGGGGCTGCCGCCGCGGTCACGGCTCTGGCCCTGGTGCCGGCCGAACTGCGGCTCGAGGGCAAGGGCACGCTCGAGCCGGTGAACCGCCGCGAGGTGTTCGCCCAGATCGACGGCGTGGTGGAGAAGATCGAGCCGGGCGTGGAGGGTGGGGGCGAGGTGCGGGCCGGCCAGCTCCTGGCCACGCTCCGCAACCGCGACCTGGAGGTGGCGATCGCCGACGTGCTCGGCAAGAAGGCGTCGAGCGAGGAGCAGCTCGTGTCGACGCGGCGGTCACTGCTGGAAGACAGCAAGATCTCGGCCGACGAGAAGCTCAGGCTTGCCGGCCGGCGGGCGCAGCTGGAGCGTGAGGTGGAGAGCCTGGAGACCCAGCTCGTCCTCTACGCCGAGAAGAAGAAGGACCTCGAGGTCCGCAGCCCGATCGACGGCGTGATCGTTACCTGGC
>JBPCTA010000386.1:0-2552 GCA_051006595.1 Pirellulales bacterium | reverse complement strand
CCACGGCTGGTTGCAAGCGGTCGCCGCGGGTCGTGCCGGTGAGGGGCAAGGTGCTCTACAACGGCCAGCCTCTGCCGTTCGGCACGGTCATGTTCCAGCCCGACAAGGGGCAGCCGGCCGCGGGCGAACTGGCCACCGACGGCTCGTTTACGCTTTCCTCCTACGCCCTCAACGACGGGGCCGTGCCCGGCAAGCATCTCGTAAGCATCAAATGCTTCGAGGGGCAGCGGCCCGGCAAGCAAGTACAAGGAGATGTCTCGCTGGGAAAGCTGCTGATCCCGCTCAAGTATTCACGGTTCGGCAGCAGCGATCTGACCGTTGACATCCAAGACGCTCCTGGCGGTGCGCCGCAGGATGTCGTCCTCGAACTGACCGGGCCGGCCTTCAAGTAATCCGGTTTTTCCTAAGTTTTTCCTTAGTTGCTTGGTACGTGAAAGCCGTAAGGCCGCGGGTGCCGGTACAAGCCGACCGGCCGTAAGGCCGCGGGATGTCCTGCGTGGGATACCTGGGCCGGTCAGATTTCGCCCCACGCCTCACGGCGTTGGGCTTGGAGAGACGGACGCACGAAGCTCACGTGGAGGCCGTAGAAGCAGCCCACGCTGACCGTGTGCTACGGTCGACTGCCGATGGCTTCGCTCGCTGCATCACGCCGCCGCGTGTTCGTAGCGCAGTGGACGTTGCCGTGGTTTTTCTGGTAGCAGCCGTCGTCGATAAACTCGACGGCGGTGGCTCCCGCGGCGAGAAACCGCTCCCGGCAGATCTTGCGACAGGCCGCAGGCATCCCTGCCGCCCCGCAGATCACGGTGCCGTTGACGAAGAGCGCGTTGACGGGATTGCTCCAGAGCGACGAGGCATCGGTCACGCCACCGTCGGCCAGCAGTCCCTGATCGGGCACGTCGAAGGCAACGGGCAAGCGGATCACCCGGTCGCGGTCGATGCCGAGCACCCCGAGGAGACCGGCCGCGGCCGCTCCCGCCGATTCACCTGCCCGAGCGTCCGCGGTGCCGCCAAAGAGCATGGCTTCGATCTCCCGATGGATCCGTGGGGCAGCCTCCCGGCGGCGACGGGCCACGGCTTCGTCACCGCCACCGTCGCCATGCGTATCAGCAAGCAGCGCCAGACCCGCCTGCGGATCCGGCACGACGATCACTCCTCGGCCGTCGGCTCCCGGCAGAAAGGCGACAACCTCGTCCACGTGCTTGATCAACAGCCATGAGGTGTCGATCCACACAGAAGGCTGCGCACCCTGCGCCGTCAGAAATGCCACCACAGCGGGATGGAACGAGCAACCGGTGAGCCGGTTCCTCCCATGAATCACGCGGCCCTGCGGATGAGGCTGGGTCGCGGGCGACGCCTCGAGATTGCCGTACCAGTCGGCCCAGGCATCGCCGCCCGAGAGAGCGCGGGGCTTGGCCACCACGGCGACGGCCACGTCGGGCCCGAGCAGCGTGGGCGGAAACGTGTCAGCGCCGCGGAGGCCGGCGAGCACCACGCTCATCGTCGCACGGTCGGTGGCAGCAATCCCGATCTCCATCGTGTCCTGCATCCACATCTCCCGCCAGTCGCCGGTGGCATGGTCGCGGAGCGGCACCTGCAAGCCCTGGAGCAGGCCCCGGAGCCGTTCGAGAAAGACCGCGTTGTCGTAGCGGCCAGTGGCCACATACACCTCGTCCACGGTCGCCGTCGCCGGCAGGACCCTGACCGGGGCCACCCGCACCGCAAACTCCTGCTCTTCGACCGCGTCCTGCGAGCCCACGCACGACACCCGCACGACCGCCGCCCCCGACCAGTTGGCCGGCTGGCCAGCCCAGCCGCAGGCCTCGACATACACCTCGAGTGGCCCAGTGACGGGGGAATCGTCGATCAGCAGTTCACCGCGGCCCAGGCCGACGTGCTGCCAGGCTTCCCCCGCGCGAGCGAAGAATCGCAGCGGCGCATCGCCGGCGTCCAGCCGCACGGCCGTGGTTCCGGGAGCCAGAGCCACTTGGAGCACCGCGAGATCGCGAGCATCAGCCTCGCCATTGACCTCCTCGTCCTCGGCGTCGGGCAGGCCGTCGCGATCGTCGTCATCGCGATTGGCGAGCACCGGCACCGCCTCGTCTGCCCGCGGCGTACCGCTCCCGAAGGCCGCGATCAAGGCGACGAGAATCGCCAGGCGCCGGGCCACTGAAGTGTCTTTTGCGTGATCCATGCCCCCGGTTTTATCATGCTTCTCATGATCGAGTCGCCTGTTGTCTGTGCCGGAAACAGGGACACCGCTCAATCAAGGCTTCTTCTGTAAAATAGAGGGTGTCCGTCCACTCGCTCATCCTTTCGAGACAGCAATGACGACCGCCGCTGCCGCTCCCCATCTGTCAGCCGACGCATGCGTGCAATCACTTCGGCGACTGAGGAAGTCGGGACTCGTCCGGCTCGACGACGAGGAGACTCTGGCTCTGGCCGCTGCCCTCGACGGCGTGGAAGCCCACTCCATCGAGCTTTTCGGCTCACGAACGGATCCGGCGAGTCGTGGCGGTGATATCGATATTCTCGTTCTTTCGACAGCACATCGG
>JBPCTA010000385.1:0-10904 GCA_051006595.1 Pirellulales bacterium | reverse complement strand
GTTCCGGTGCAGCGACTGCCGTGGGGCCGGAGATCTTTGATCCAGGCTCCACCGGCGTCTGCGCGAGGGCGATCTCGGCAGCGAGCGCGAGATTATGGGGGGCGTGCCGCGGGAGATAGGCATTGAGCACCACGCTCTTCCCCTCGGCGGCCGCGCGGACCTGTGCCGACAGGGTGCGAAGCATTGCCGGCAGGCGGAGCACGAGCACGCGGCCGTAGGGATCGGGATCGAGCGACGTGCAGGCCCGCTCGACCTGCGCCGCCAGCCCGTCCACCCGGGCGGCAAGCTCCGGTGCCCGCTTTCGCGCCGGCACCTCGAGCGACGGCACCGCGTCCATCTCCAGGTATGCATTCTCGCCGAAGTGCAGCGAGAGCGCGGCAGCCTGAAGCGATTCGCCAAACAGCGCGTCCAGCGGCTCGATCAGCCTGGCAAGCGGTCCGGCGAGCAAGGGGCGGCCCGCGTTGAGCAGATACTGGGGTGAGCCAAACACCGTCACATGTCGCTGCGCGTCGAGCATGCCGACGAGCACCTCGAGATCCCGTGGCAGCGGCGTGGCGAGGCCCGTGCCTGCAGCGGCTTCCATCGCAAGACTCTCGCGGATGATGGTCGCCATCAGCGGCTCCTGTTCCGTCGTGGTGGCGGTCGAGCCAACGGTGACATCCTTCGCCACCATCAGTCTGGGTGCGATCACGAGCACCCGGCCCTGCTCCGCCGATGGTGGCCAGAACGAGAACTTCGACGACTGATACACCCTCTCGCCGTCGATCGTGATTTCCGTCGTGGCTCCCCATGCCTCCTGCCGCGATGCCTCGTCTGCCGGAGCCACGCGGCTCCCCGCGAACCAGACCGCAAAGCCGCCCACCACCTCGTCTGGTCCGCCCGCCTGCCAGCCCGCTTGCACGCATTCGATGGCGGCAATGTCGCCCCCGCAGAGTTTCACCAGCGCCGCCACGGCCTCCTCGGCGGCAGGCCCCAGCGACTTGAGGAACAGCTGGCCCTCATCATCGGCCGATATCTCCGCCAGCCGAGCCAGCAGGACCAGTTGCGACCCAGGCGGCAGATACGCCAGCGTTGGCGGCGGCCCTGACGTCGGCGAGGCCCAGGGCAGCGCCGGGTCGTCCACCACGATCTGCCGTGCCGACGCCCCAACCGCTCCGATGGAATCCGCGGCGGTGTCGGTCTCGGTCGCCACGGCGGCGGCTCCTGCAGTCAGCGGAGCTGCCATCTCATCCGCGCGACGACGCGTCTCGGCGACCCGCTGCCGTGGCGGCCGCGCCGCGTCCCTCGGCTCCTCGCCCCTCTCCACACGACCGATGACGAAGGCGACCGCACCGGCCAGAATCGCCACCGCCGCGAGGCCACCGATCATCCACATCCGCCGCGCGACGATCGGCGACGATGCTCGGGGGAGGCTGCCGCGGTGCGGCGTCGCCCGCGTAGAACCTGGATCCACCACGACGATCGGCATGCCATCGACCGTCGCGGCCGTCGACACCATGGCCGCCGCCACCGTCGGCACGGCCGTGCTTGCGGGGAATGACTCCGTCTGGGGAGGCGGCGACGCGTGTGTCGCCGGACTCGTCGGCGGCGCTGACAGGCCCAGACAGACGGCGATCGCATCGGCGGCTTCCCGGGCCGTGGCATACCGCTCCCTGGGATCGCGGGCCATCATGGATCCGACGAGTTCGGCGACCGCTGCCGGCACCGCCTCGGGCAAGGCTGCCGGCCCCTGGAACGACGCCCGCTGCAGCGTCAGCCGCGGGTCGCCATTCCAACAGGGAGGCACGCCGACGAGCAGCGTGGAGAAGGCCGCGCCGATCGCGTAGACATCAGACCGCTCGGTGCACGTGGCGTCGGGCACGAGGAGTTCCGGCGCCACGAAGGCGGCCCTCTGACCGAGCCGGGCGAACTCGGCGTCGTTCGCCACGAGTGGCCGCAGCGGCACCCGATGCGGATCGCCTGACAGCGGAAACTGCAGCAGTCGAACGCGACCGTTCCGCTCGGTGCTGCCGGGCGTCGCTTCCCGGCGGAGCACGTCGAGCGACACCCCGCCATGCACGTCCCCCAGCCCATGGAGCTCGGCGACGGCCCGCGCGAGATGCCAGGCCACGAGGCCCGCCTGCTGCGGAGGCAGCGGACCGAGCCGCTCCACCTCGTCGGCGAGGGAGGCACCCGCCACATGCTCACAGATGATGAACCGGGTGCCAGCCTGCTGTTCGAGCGACCACGTGCGGCTGAGCATCGGGTCTGCGGCACGATGGGCGATGGTGGTGCGGCGGACGATCTCCGTCCAAACGTCTAGTTCGCGGCACCGCTTGGCGTTGAGGAGCATCAGAAACACGACTCGCTCGGACGGATCGTGCCGCGCGGTGAAGAGGAGGCCGTCTCCATCGCGGTCATGACGTTCGAGAAGCCGATAGTCGCCGAGTCGAAAGGGCCCACTGTCACCGCTGACGAGCCGCTTCGCCTGCCAGCGGGTGAGCACGCCGCGTCCACAGAGCCAGACGGCGATCGACTTGACCGAACCGTCGCCAGCAGTGGCCGGGAGAATGGCGGCATGCTCGGCGCGAAGGGCCGCCTCGGCATCCGGCTCGAGCAGCCGGCTGCGGACGAGAAGCTGCCAGAACTCGTCGGGCGTGGAAACGGGCATCGGGAGTGAGACACGCGCGGGGACGTGGGTCTTGAACTCTCGATCGTAGCGGGTTTATCGGGAGCGCGTGTGATCGAACGAACCGGGGGCCGTAAACCGCCGTTCCGACGAGACTGATATATTCGCCGCTCCCGATCGCCATTCACTCGGAGCACGGAACGCCATGCACGGCAGCGACGCCACCCGGATCTACTTCGACAAGGCTGCCGAGCAGCTCGACCTGTCGGACAGCATGCGGCAGTTGCTGCTCACGGCCAAGCGAGAGGTGCGGGTTCAGATTCCGATCGAGCGGGATTCAGGCGAGGTGGCCACCTTCATCGGCTACCGGGTGCAGCACAACGACGCCCGCGGTCCGCTCAAGGGTGGACTGCGCTACCATCCACAGGTCGATCTCGACGAGGTGCGGTCGCTCGCGGCGCTCATGACCTGGAAGACGGCCGTCGTCGACATCCCCTTCGGCGGCGCCAAGGGAGGGATCGCGATCGATCCGGCGGCCTGCTCGCTTCGCGAACTGGAGCGGGTGACGCGAAAGTTCGTCGATGCGATCCACGATCTGTTTGGCCCCGACGTCGACATCCCCGCCCCCGACATGGGCACCACGGCCGACATGATGGCCTGGATCATGAATCAATACGGCAAGTATCACGGCTTCTCGCCCGCCTGCGTCACCGGCAAGCCGGTCGACTACCACGGGATCCCGGGCCGCGAGGAGGCGACTGGCCGGGGTGTCGGCGGCCTCACGCTCAAGCTTCTGAGCCGGCTGGGCCGGAAGATTCCCGGCACGCGCGTGGCGATCCAGGGCTTCGGCAATGTCGGCACCCACGCGGCCAAATACCTTCGTGATGCCGAATGCAAAATCGTCGCGGTCGGTGATGCCTCGGCCTCGTTTCACCGGGCCGAGGGGCTCGACGTGATGGAGCTCCTCCGGCATGCCCGAGGCCATGCCGGCCGGCTGGTGGGCTTTCCTGGTGGCGATGCGATCGCGGCCGCCGATCTGCTCGCCGTTGACTGCGACGTGCTCATCCCGGCGGCGCTCGGCGGCGTGATCACCGCGGCGAATGCGGCGGCCATCCGGGCGCCGATCGTGATCGAGGCGGCCAACGCGCCGGTCGATCCGGAAGCCGACGAGATCCTCCGGTCCCGCGGCGTCGTGGTGCTGCCTGACATCCTTGCCAACGCCGGCGGCGTGACGGCGAGCTGGTTTGAATGGGTGCAGAACCGGCAGCACTACCAGTGGGGCCTCGACCGCGTGCGGGGCGAGCTCGACCGGATCCTCGGCCAGGCCTTCGAACAGGTCTGGCAGCTCTCGACCTCGCGGCAGGTGCCGCTGCGCACCGCCGCCTACATGCTCGGCGTGGGCCGTGTCGCCCGCGCGACGGTGCTCGGCGGAATCACCTGAACGACGGCCACGCCTGCCGCCGGGGGCTTGGCTACTGCTCCGCGACCGGTCGCGGTAGGCCCGCGGCGTCGAGGACGACGACGCGAGTCTTCATGGCCACAGGCTTTCCTAGCGTGAAGGTGAGCTT
Organism: Pirellulales bacterium; assembly: GCA_051006595.1. Classification (GTDB taxonomy): domain Bacteria; phylum Planctomycetota; class Planctomycetia; order Pirellulales; family UBA1268; genus QWPN01. The sequence continues at coordinate 6,728 of JBPCTA010000385.1, read as the reverse complement.
CACGACCCAGCCCGTCCACTCCGGCGGATCGACCGGGTAGTAATCGAACACGAAGTTGCCGAGGCTGTAGACGATCGGAGCGGCCGCATGCAGATCGACGGTCTGCGTGACGTGCGGATGGCCGCCGATCACGGCTGCCGCCCCGGCGTCAATCATCGCGCGGGCGAGGTCGCGATCAGCCTCGCGTGGCTGGGGGTGAAGTTCCGGCCCCCAGTGAACAAAGGGCACTACGAAATCGGCGGCGGTCTTCGCGGCCGCGATGTCGGCGGCGATGTCGGCCTCGCCCAGCGGCGCCACGCCGGGTGTCGTCGGTCCGGCCGCCGACTTTTCGGCCTGAAAGCCGTTGCAGCCCAGCAGCGCGATCCTGATGCCGTGCTTCTCGAGCACGAGCGGCCGCCGGGCCTCGGCGAGCGTGCGGCCTCCACCAAACTGCGGAATCCGTTCGCGATCGAGCACGTTCAACGATTCGACGAGCCCTTCCGGCCCGAAATCGAGGCTGTGGTTGTTGGCCACGCACAACGCCGAGAAATACCGCCGGAGAAACCGGGGCGAATCGTCGGCCCCTCGGAACGTGTAGGACTTGAGCCGTTGTGTCCCGCCGTCGCCGAGCACGCACTCCAGGTTGCCCACCGTGAAGTCGGCGTCGAGCAGGAGCTCCTCGCATGCGGCGAAGGGATCTCGGCCGGACGCGACGGCGTGTCCGGGTCCGTTGTCGAGCATCACGTCACCGACGAACACCACCGACACGCTCCCCGGGGGAGATGACGTGCGTTCGACGGGCGGACCATCCGCCAACGTCACCTGACCGAGAACGCAGGCGGCCACCAACACCTTCCACTGCATGACACTGAACCTCGAGCGGACAAGATGAAACCGGGGCCCCGTAGCGACCCGTCGCAAGCTCCACGATACGTTCGGGACGGGCCGGTGTCTTGATGGCGGAAGCAGCCGCCGTGCGTCTGTTCAGTGGCCAGCTGGCCGATACCATTCGCCGCGAAGCCAGTCGGCCAGCAGCCCGATCTGCTCTCCGGAGAGCGGCGGCAGCGACCCCTCCGCGGCCTTGCCGAAACTCGGCATGCGGTCGTTGGTGTCGCCATAGAACCGTTCGTGGGTCGGATCGCTGATGATGCCCACGAGCCACTCGCGACCGCCCCAGCCCGTGAGATCGGGGGCGGAGCCGGGGGCGGTGCCGTTGTCACGGAAGGCATGACAGCCGCCGCAGCGGTCGCTGCTCGCCACGAGTTCGCGGCCCTTCTCGCGCCGCTTGTCGTGGCCCTTGTCGTGGCCCTTGTCGATCACTTCCGCGGCCTCCTTCGGCACTGCCAGGCCTGCCTCGGCCGCCATCGCGGCGACCACGGCATCGATGTCGGCCTTCGGCCAGGTGGCCTCGTCGGTGAGGTCATTCTGCACGAAGCTCACCATGTCGCCTTCCTTGTGGGCCGTGTTGCCGAAGTAGGCAGGGCCGGCGACCTCTGCGGGGTCGAGCAGGCCCCGCATCCACGATGCCGAGCCGAAGGCAAAGAGATTCGCCGCGGATGACTTCGCGATCACGGCCTCCGCATCGGCAGCAAGCGGGTCAACATGGGCGTGGCAGCTGCCGCAGTGCTGGGCGAAGAGCCGCGGCCCCTGGCTCTTGGGATCGTGGCGAACGAGTTCGAGCATCCCGGCGGGCGGGATCTTCTCCGGCCTGCCGGCGAGCTCGATCGCCCGGGCGGCGTCGGCCTTGGCCTGCGCCGAGGCGTCGAGGAAGGCCTGCGAGTGGCGAACCCGCTCGAGCTTCTTCCACTGCCGCTTCATCGCGTTGATCTTCGCGGAGTCGTCACCGAGCGCAGCGGCGAGTTTCACCGGATCACCGCCCGTCTGATCGTGGAGCTTCTCGGCCTCGGCCAACGACGCCTTGTCCACCCACAGCGCGTAGTAGTCCTCGTTGACCGCCATGGCCGTGAGCAGCACCACCCCGGCGAGCACGGCCAGCGTGAAGGCCACGTTGAAGCGATGGCCGAGCTTCCAGTTGCCGAGAATCGGCATCAGGAACATCACGCCCATGATCAGTCCCGGCACGACGATCGCGCCGAAAAACTCCCCGGTGGCCCCCCAGCCCTCGAAGACCTTGAGAAACTGGAACAGAAACAGGAAGTACCACTCCGGTCGTGCGGCCGCGTAGGGCAGCGACGGGTCGGCCGGGGCTCCGAGCTCCGCGCCGAGTTCGCCCGGCACTACCGCTTCGCCCGCGAGCATCGCCCGCAAGGCCGGCATCAAGATCACCCCCAGCACGACCGCCATCACGGCGAGCATCGCCACGGCGTCCTTGAGCACCTGATCGGGCCAGAACATCGCGTCGGGCTTGGTGATGGGCTGCTTGGCGTGCAGGCCGTGCCTGCGAAAGAGCGAGAGGTGCACGACGAGCATCACGATCAGCGTGCCGGGCAGAAATCCTGCATGCAGGGCGAAGAAGCGGGTGAGCGTGTGATGGCCATACTCCGGCCCGCCGATCACGAGCTGCTGCAGCGACGGCCCCACGAACGGCACGATGCCGGCGAGATTGGTGGCCACGATCGTGGCCCAGTAGCCCTTCTGGTCCCAGGGCAGGAGATATCCGGTGAGCGCCATGCCGAGCACGAGCAGCATCAGCACCAGGCCGAGCCAGAAGTTGACCTCCCGCGGGGCCCGGTAGGCGCCGTCGATCACCACCTGCATGAGGTGCAGCGCGAGCAGCACCACCATCGCCTGGGCCATGAAGTGGTGGATGCCGCGAAGCAGCCAGCCCCCGGCCATCTCGTGCTGGATGTAGAAGACGCTCTCCCACGCCGTCTGGCCGCTCGCCGAGTAGCTCGCCCAGAGAAAGAGCCCCGTGATCACCTGCGTCATGAAGGCGAAGACGAGTGTGCTGCCCCAGACGTAGCGCCAGCGGGCGCCGCCGGGAACCCGCTCGTAGAGCGCCTCGTGAACCAGCGCGCGGTAGCCGGTGCGGTCGTCGAGAAAGTCGCCGAGGCGTGCCACGAGTCCCTTGCGAGGGATCCCCGAGGTCGCCGGCGCGACGGTGCGGTGCGCGTCGCGGCTCATCCCTGCACTTCCTTTCCGGCGATGCCGGCCCGGAACTTTTCCCACTTCACCTCCACGGCGCCGTTCCCGTCGATGCGACAGTCCAGCGCGTCCATCGGGCGAGGGCTGGGGCTGGGAGCGACGATGCTGCCGTCGACCGCAAACGTGCTGTTGTGACAGGGACAGCGAAAGCAGCGGCCCGTCGGCTCCATTTCCACGAAGCAGCCCGCATGAGGACAGGTAGCCGACAGCGCCTGGACCTCCGTCGCACCCTTCTCACGCCGGAGGTAGACGGCGCCCACCGGTTCGGCCGCAAACCCCGTCCAGGCATCGGTCCGGTCGGTGATCACGGGATACTGCCTGGGCACACCGTCGTCGGGAATGGCGGCGAGATCGGCGACCGGAAGAAAGGTCGCGTTCGTGCCGCGGCGTCCAAGGGGATCAAGAAAGGTCCACACGCCGGCAGCCACGGGCACGAGGGTGGCGATGCCGCCACAGCAGACAGCCGCCACCTTGGCGAGGAAGCCGCGTCTCGCATCCACCGGCAAGGGCACGTGGACACCCGCGACTGCCGGCCTCGCCAATCGCCGGGCGTCGGGCTCGTTCATGGCTCTTGCTCCTCGGGTTTGCCGGATCACCGCTGGACGCGACGGCCGTCGGCGCATCCGCTCCGTTCATGCCGCCGGCAACGCCAGCCATGCCGCATCGACCGCGGCCACGACCTTGTCGTGGGCCGACTCGAACGGCCCCTCGACGATCGTCCCGGCCGCCGCCTTGTGGCCACCGCCGCCGAAGGTCGCCGCCAACGCGTTGCAGTCGAGCCGGCCGCGACTGCGAAAGCTCACCTTGATCCGGCCGTCGGGCTGTTCGATCAAGATCACGGCCACCTCGGTGCCCTTCACGGCGAGCGTGAGGTTGACGAGGTCCTCGGTGTCGGCTGGCTGGGCCTTCACCTCCTTGATGTCCTTCTGCCGCACGGTCGAGACGATCACTCGGCCGTCGTGCGACGTCACGGCGCCCGCGATCGTCCGCCCCACGAGATGCAGCCGCGCAAGCGTGTCCTGCTCGAAGAGTTCGCGGTAGATCGCAGTCGGATTGGCCCCGGCATCGACGAGCCGTCCCGCGATCCGGAAGCTCTCGCCGCTCACCGATGGAAAGCGAAAGCCCCCGGTATCGGTCGAGAGCCCCGCATAGAGCGGGGTCGCGATCTGTTCCGTAAGCGGCACCCGGAGTCGCAGGCCGATCTCGTACACGATCCTGGCGGTCGCCTCGGCGGCCGTATCCTTGAACCAGCGGTCGGAGAGATCGTCTTCGCTGACGTGATGGTCGATCACGAGCACCCGTTCGCGCATCGATTTGGCGACCTCGCCCATCGCCCCGAGCTGCGCCCAGGCGCTGGTGTCAAGCACGATGAACAGGTCGCGGTCGGCGAGATCGGCCGGCCGTACCCTCTCCGCGAGCGACTCGATCTTGCCGCGGGGATCGATCCAGCGGAGGTTCGCCGGCGTGGCCTGGGCATTGACGATCCGCACATGCTTGCCGATCGCCTCGAGATTCCCGGCCATGCCGAGCTCGCTGCCGAGCGCGTCACAGTCGGGCCGCACGTGGCTCGTCAGCACCACCCGCTCGCATCCCTTGAGAACCGTCAACAGGCTCGCCCAATCGAGTCGCATCATTTTTTCCTGGGGGCGGTGGTTTCGGCCGCGATCCGTGCCGCGGCTGCCACGTCGATCGAGAGTTGCGACGTGAGATCGTTGATGGAGGAGAAGCGGCGAGTGTCCCGGACGCGGTCGAGGAAGTCAACGTCGAGCGTCCGACCGTAGAGATCACCGGAGAAGCCGATGAGGTGCGCCTCCACCGAGATCGCCGTCTCGCCGAAGGAGACATTCGGTCCGACGTGCACGGCCGCCGCATAGGCGACGCCATCGACGTGCGCTCGTCCCGCGTAGACTCCGGTGGCCGGCAGGAGCGTGGCGATATCCGTGAGGTTCGCAGTCGGGAAACCGATCGTCGCGCCCCTGCGGGCGCCTGCGGTAACGGTCCCGGTGAGGCGATAGGGCATCGTGGCCAGGGCGTTTGCCCGATGCACGTCTCCCGCGGCGATCAGGCTCCGCAGTCGCGAACTCGAGACTGGCGCGGCATCCACGATCACCGGCGGCACGATGTCGAGTTCGACACCATCTCGACCGCAGAGCGTCTCCAGGAGCCGAATGTCACCGGCACGACGGGCGCCAAACCGGAAGTCGCTTCCCTCGACGATGGCCTTCGCGGCCATTCTGCCCCGGAGCATCGTCTCGTAGAAGACCTCGGCCTCGATCGCCATCAGGATCGGATCGGCCGGCTGTACATGCACCGCGTCGAGGCCGAGCGCCAGCAGGAGTTCCGCACGTCGCCGGGGCGTGGTGAGCGGCGTCGGCGCCGTCTCGGGCCGGAGGACACTGGCGGGGTGCGGATCGAACGTGAGGGCGACGGCAGGAACGCCATGTCTGTCGGCTGCCGCCCGCAGCCGTGCCACGATCGCCGCATGCCCGAGGTGCACACCGTCGAAGTTGCCCACCGTCACGACGCAGCCCGCCGCCGCCGCGGAACACTCTCGGGCAAAAACAATCGGGTCGGAAAGGTGCTGCACGGGTGCGGGCGAAGCCGACGTAATGCGAAATCGATTCCCTGGGCCTGTAGTGTAGCGTGGCGAAGGTATGCTGGAGCCGACACCCTGGAATCACCCATCGTGACCGAATCGAGCCACCTTGGCGAAGACCGGCAGATTTATCTTTCCGCCGACTTGGCGTGTCGGCTGGCAGCGATCGACATCGGTTCCAACTCGGTGCGGCTGCTGGTCGCCGAAGCCCTCCGGGGGGGCACCTACCGAATCCTCGACGAGGAACGGGAGCCCACTCGGCTTGGCCGTAGCGTCTCGTCGGAAGGCCGACTCGACGACGAGTCGATGGATCGCACGGTCGCCGCGCTTCGCACCTTCAAGGAGATTGCCACCGGATATCAAGTGACGCGGCTGCGGACGATCGCAACCTGTGCGGTTCGCGAGTCGCGGAATGGTCCGGAGTTCTGCCGCAGAGTCCGCGAGGAGGTGGGCCTGGAGGTGGAGGTGATCTCGGGTGAACGGGAGGCGCGACTCGCCTTTGCGAGCGTCCAGCAGGCGTTCGACCTGGCGGGCCGCAACACGATCGTCACCGACATCGGCGGCGGCAGCACGGAGATCGTGTTTGCCACGGGGAACCTCATCGAGTCGATCTTCTCGACGCCGCTGGGGGCCGTCCGTCTCACCGAACAGTTCGGCCTCGGGGAGTGCTGCGAGGCTGCCGATGCCGCCCGGGGGCTCGAACGACTCGACGACGAGGTCGCGACCGTCCTCAAGAAGCGGACGACACGCCCCCTCTTTGCACCCCATCTTCTCGTCGGGTGTGGCGGCACATTCACCACGCTCGCCGAACTGATGATGGCTGCGAAGGGCGAGGGCGATACGCCCGTGGCGGGCTACAAGGCATCACACGCCGAGGTCCGGCACCTTCTCGACCGGCTGCGGGAGATGTCACTGCGGGCGCGGCGCAGCATGCCCGGAATGACTCCAGACCGGGCCGACATCATCATCGCCGGGCTCACGATCATCGATGCCTTGATGAAACGATTCCACGTCAACACGCTGGCGATCCACACCCGCGGCGTTCGTG
>JBPCTA010000384.1:0-3244 GCA_051006595.1 Pirellulales bacterium | reverse complement strand
GTACTGCTCAGCACGCTGGCCCAGACTCCGGCGTTGGGAAACACGGCCACGGCACCGCTCGCATCGGGAATGACCGCCCCGCTCCACGCGGTGCCCGTGAGCCAGGGGATCGTGCCCGACGTAGGCAGCCAGGTCGACTGGCCGCGCACGCCCGACGCGGCGGCGAGTACGATGAGGCAGGCCAGGCCAACGCACCGCGGCCCAGGGACGCCGGTCGTCGATGAACAGTCTCGAAACCGCCGCCGTGACATGATGGTCATGTGGACCTTCCCCCCTTGAATCCGAAACCAACGCCGCACCGCCTCGAGAAAGCCACCTCGAGACGATGCCGCGGTCGCCTTGTGATTGACGATCCGGCACGAATCGACACAAATCTCGAAAAAAGATCGTAAATCGCCCCTTCGCCCCCCGGTATCGCACGTTTATGTGATACCCGCCCCGCCGGCCTCCGCGCCATCAAACGCGGATATGCAGGGTCCGCCAAAACGCCAGGGGCTCAGGCTGCGACCGTGGCCTGCCGGTCGTGATAGGGCGTCGACCTCAGCAGCACGCAGCCCTGCAGGGCTTCTGACCGGCCCGGGCTGCCGACCGCCGCGGTCGGGCAGGCGATCAGCCCCCTGAGCCGCGACCAGGTTTCGTGAAGGGCATGGGGCACAGAGCAGGCGCTGACGTTGCCCGTGCGCCGCGTCAGGCCGTTGATGAGTTCACCCCGCACGCCGAGTTCGTCGAGCTTCATGCCGGTGAACCGCACGATCCCCGTGCCAGCCTGGTGCGGGACCACGAAGTCGACATCGCCCGCCGCGAGACCCGCCACGGCCAGGGCCTTGGCCACCGCGGCCGACATCGCCCGGGGCGCGATCTCGGCGATCGCCATGCCATCGAGCGCATAGACCAGCCGCGAGGCGTCGTGCGACGTGCCTCCGTCGGGAGCCGGCACGGGCACCTGATCACGGACGTGGAAGTCGAAGGCCGGCTTCTCGGTGGGCTGCTTGTCCGCATCGGCGCGGAGTATCTCAAAGTGAATGGGGTGCCGCCGGCTCGCGGGGGTGGTGACGAGCGTGGCCGAGGCCATGTCGCCAAACAGGCCAGCCGTCTGCACATTGGAATAGTCGGTGATCCGACTGATCCGGGTGGCGACAACCACGAGCACGAACTCGTCGCGGCGCAGGCCGAGCCGTGGCGCCCAGCGGCGGGTCACAAGCGAGAGCGCGCGGCTGTAGCCGCAGCAGAACCAGTTGATGCCGATCGTGCGACAGCGGGCGAGGCCCAGTTCGCGAACCAGAAGTTCCGCAGCCCGGCCCGGACGCTCGCGGTCGGCCGCGGCGGGGTCGAGATGGCGGTGGGCGACCGACGCTGGAATGAACGACGGCGACACGAAGACAATCCCACGGCAGTTGGCGAGGTTGCACCCGGTCTCCCGCTGCAGCTTTCGCACGGCCGCGATTCCCATCGCCACCTCGTCATCTCGCGAGATCGAGCGGGCCTCGATGCCGGTGTGATGCGAAAACTTGCGCGGCATGGCCGGCCCGAACCAGGCGTTGTCGAGTTCCCACGAGGGCTGGTGAACGGCGATCGCGGAGATGCCCAGGGGCGTGGCGTTCATGCGTGGCTGCCGCGGCGGGGAGGAACGGGCCAAACGCCCGCTTTCAAGGGCGGGGATTCTGGCGAGCGCGCGTTTCAGGAGCCAGTGCGAAAACAACGGAGAAAACCCCGATGACACCCCGTCGAGGCCACGCCGAGGGCGACAATGAAACAACGCTACCCTCGATCCGAACAGCCTGCAGAATGCCTGTTTCCGGCCGACATTCGCCCGTTTTCAGCGTTTCCCGGCCGGGATCGGCGGCCCGGGACCGGCCGTCGGGTAGAACGTGGCGCTTCCCGGAGGATCACGATGCTGTTTCCGTCCCGACGCCTCTTTCTCTCCACCGCCGCTGCCGGCTGGGCGGCAGCCGTGGCCGGTGCCCGGGCCGCAACGCTCGCGCCGCTGAGCCGGTTCCCGGTTGGCGTCTGTGACTGGATGATCCTCAAACGGCAGAAGCCCGGCGCGTTCAAACTCACTCGCGACATCGGCGCCGACGGCGTGGAGGTTGACATGGGCGGGCTGGGCGACCGGCCGACGTTCGACAGCCGGCTGTCCGATCCCATGGTGCGCGACCAGTTTCTCGCCGAGGCCGAGAAGTTCGGCCTGCGGATCTGCTCCATCGCGATGTCGGGCTTCTATGCACAGTCGTTCGCCGAACGCCCTGGCATCGAACGCGTGGTTCAGGATGCGATCGACACGACGGTCGCGATCGGCGTGCAGACGATCTTCCTACCGCTAGGGGTGCGAAGCGATCTTGCCGCTCATCCGGACCTGCGGCCGGCCGTGGTGGCCCGCCTGCGGGCGGCGGGCCTTCGCGCCGCCGACGCCGGCGTGACGATCGCCATCGAGACCGCCCTCGACGCGGCCGGCGAGGCGGCGCTCCTCGACGAAATCGGCTCGTCGGCCATCCGCTCGTATTTCAACTTCGCCAACGCCCTCCAGAATGGCCGCGACCTCCATGCGGAACTCCGCACGCTCGGCCGCGATCGCATCCGGCAGATCCATGCCAGCAACAAGGACGGCGTCTGGCTGGAGAATGATCCCGAGATCGACCTGCCGGCGGTGAAGCAGACGCTCGACGACATGGGCTGGGAGGGCTGGCTCGTGATCGAGCGGTCACGAGATGCCGCCGACGCCCGCAACGTGGCCCGCAACTTCGGTGCCAACGCCCGGGCCCTGAAGCGGGTGTTTCAGTCGAACTGAAGGCCCCTCGCTCCAGGCTCGGGGTCGCGTTTTGCTCGCGGCACGGATAACCTTGCTGCGAGCCGAGTCGATCGTTCGACGGGGCAGATTGGCGGGAGGGTATTTCAAGTTTCGATGCCATGAGAGGAACGCTATGACGCTGCATGATTCTCGACGCGGCTACGGTCGTCGACTGTTCCTGAAAGGTTCGGTGGCGGGGGTTGCGGCGCTGGGCCTCTCGGCCACGGGGCGACTGACGGCCGCCCCGACGAGTCCCAATGAGAAGGTTCGGCTCGGCCTGATCGGACTCGGCTGGCGCGGTGGTCAGCACCTCGACGCGCTGCTCAAGCGGAGTGACTGCGAGGTCGTGGCCCTCTGCGACCCCGAGGCGGAGTTTCTCGACGCGGCGAAAATGAAGGCTCCGCGGGCGAAGAGCTTTCGCGACATGCGGGGCCTGCTCGACGACAAGGAGGTCGACGC
>JBPCTA010000383.1:0-9611 GCA_051006595.1 Pirellulales bacterium | reverse complement strand
GCACCATGCCGTCGGGAGTGAACGACATTCCGAGGGTCCACCATCCGAGTTGCTCGATTCTGGGTCCGCGGATCTCGCCACCATTGCGACCGCTGCGAACGCGGATATAGCCGCCGTCTTGCTTGTTGCGGCCGTCGTGGCTGCTCTCGAAGCAGATGAACATGCCTGGCCAATACTCCTCGAGCCCGAACTCACCCTCGTCGGGATGGTCGTCGCCGGTGATGACGGCATGCGTGAAACAGCCGGCACGAAAGCCGAAACTGGGGCCGGTGCGATTTTCCCACTGCTCGAATGGGGGCATGTAGACGCGGACGACCAGACTCGGGCTGTCGGCCACCGACATGCTGCGGCCAGTGTATTTCGAGAGGTTGAAGATCAGATCATCCTGCTGCATCTGGTGGGTGACGCGATTGGGGATGCCGCCGTGGAGCGTGGCGACCAGCAGGCCGTGCTCGCTCCCTTCGAGTCCGGGGGCGGGCAGTTCGACCCGCTTCACAACGTCGGGTGTGCCCCGCTTCGGACCTTCGAACCAGCGGCCGTTCGTGCTCTTGGCAAGCGGCCCCCGCATCCGCTTGTCTTGCTCTTCCGAACTCTTTGGATGGTTGTAGCGCCAGGTCCACTTCTCGTCCTCGAAGTCGTCCACGACGTTCTTGACGAGCGAGCCCGTGCCGGGAAGGAGCACGGGTTTCTTGGGCGCTGGAGGCTGCGGAGTGGCGGGCACGGCCGCGACCTTCTTCGGGGATTGCGACTTCGAGGTCGAGCGACCGTTCGCGCCACCGGCGGCGGCGGCCGCTCCGGCGATCGCCAGCAGGCTTCCGGCGGCGATGCTCGCGCGGGCGGCAGACGAAGAGAGCAAGGAGCGACGCGACATGATCCGGCCTCCGAACGATGCGACAAAAACACCGGCGGCCACTCGATGGCCGCTGACGACGGGAGATTTCACCCGCACCGTAGGTATCGGTCGGGTTGCAACGATCATGCAGGGAGATGTGGGGCAACCGGCCACCTCCCCCACCGTTTGCCGAGTCGCCCCAGGCTCCGTCGACTGCGGCGGGCTTGCCTGAAGGACGGCGGTTGCCCAGATTCCCGCGAGTCAGCCACCGGGACCGACGCGAGCGAGAGTCGTCTGGCGTGGACTGGCCAAAACCGTCACATATCCGTGGCGTGGGCGGCTGCAGGAAGGGTGCGCTGCCCCTGAGGTCCGTGACCACCCCTCCCCTCGTGCAACCATGAATACACCATCGGTTTCCGTCCGCTGTTCGATTCCGCGGTTCCTCGGGACGAGGATCCTGCTGGGAACGTTGGCTGCCGCCTCCCTCGCCACCGGCCACGCCGCCGCCGAGCAGTCGCGATCGCACCTGGAGCCGGCAGGGGGCACGACCACTGGTCCGCCATCGTTCACGAGCCTCGGTCTGACCCTGTCGCGGGCGTCGGCCGTGCTCCGGCAACAGCTGGCCCTCACGCGGGGCGCGGGCCTGGTTGTCGAGCAGGTCGCTGCAGGTTCCGCCGCAGCCCGCGCCGGCTTCTTGCAGCATGACGTGCTCGTCCGCCTCGATGACCAGTTGCTGCTCCTTCCAGAGCAGCTCGACGCCCTCCTTGAGTCGGCAGAGAAGGATACGCCGCTCGACTGCACGGTGCTCCGTGCCGGACGCGAGGTCGTGCTTCCCCTGGCGAAAGGCACGGTCAATGCCGCGCGGCCGTCCGCTCGTGCGGCTACGAGTGGCGGACTGCGGCCCACAGCATCGTCGCTCGCGCTGGTCCAACAGGCCGCGACAAAGAGCGGCCCGGTCGAGGCCGCTCCGCTCCGGCGGCTTGCCGATGAGACACTTGTTCGCCAAGACACGGACTATCAGATCCGGCTGACCGCCGGCGACGAGACGCGGCTGGTGGTCTCCGATCCGCGCGGCCGCGTGGTCTTCAACGCCGCGATCGACACTCCGGAGGATCGCAGCCGGATGCCGTCTTCCGTCCGGGATCGCGTCGTCCAGATGGAGCGAATGCTCGAGGGCCGGCAGCAGCCGGTGGCCGCCGCTGGCCAGCCGGCGACGGCGAGTCAGTCACCCTTGCCCGCCGCGAAGGCGGAGAAGACCGAAATCGGACGCCTCGACGTCGCTCCCGTCGAACTCCGCTGACTCATCCGCGGCCTACCACTTCACCTGAGCGATGTCGCGTGACCAGGAGCCGGCGGCCGGCGGCGTGTGCCGTGGAGCCTGCGTCTGCATCGACCGCCAGGGGTCGGGGCCGGTGAACGTGCCGCCGGGCAGTCGTACGACCCACGGCCCTGCTCCCCGCGACATCCGCGCGAACGACTCCTCGAGTTGCCGCCGCTGAACCTCCTGCTGCCGCCGGACTCGTCGGCGGTCCGCCTCCGCGGTGGCGGTCGCATAGGCGATCCGGGCCTGCTGAGACGCTTCGGCCGCCGTTTGTATGGAATCCTCATACCGCTGCCGCGCGAGCAGGGCTCTCGCCTTGTCGACGGCTGCCGCCGCACCGCGAACGTCGGCCTGGACTCCCTCGGCATACCACGCGGCGACGCGGCGGACGAGCGCGTCGGTCTCGTCGATGTCGCTGGCCGCCTGATGGGCGAGCCGCTCATCCTCGTCGGCGAGTTGTTCTCCGCGGACAACGGCCGAATCCGCCGCCTCGACGAGCTGCGCCGTTTGCCGCAGGTCGGGCCGTGGTGCCCGCCGTCCCTGATCGGCGACCTCGATGATCCGGCCGGCCTCGCGACACCGCTCATTGGCCCGCACCCGGTCGGTGCCCTGCTGGTGCAGTCTGCGTTCGAGCGCGACGACACGAGCGGAGGTTTTGTCGCGCTTGCCGGGCAGCGTCGTGCGGAGTTCATCGAGCTCGGCGAGCCGATCGATGACCGCGGCCAGACAGCCTTCGACCCAATCTTCCTGCCGCACGGTCTCCTCGAGGACCGCGACGCCGCGGAGATGGTGTTGCCGGTCGGCCACCATCGACGCCCGGGCCTCATCGATCAGTGTGCGGACTCGCTGCAGTCCGTCGTCTGCCCGCGCGATGTTGTCGGCGACATCGGCCCAGGAACTCTCCGCGTAGGAGCCGGCCAGCCGCTCGAGGGCCGCCAGGGCCGCCTGTCGCCGGGCGACAAGCGCCTCGACCCGGGCGACGCATGCCGGCAGGAGTTCTTCGGCCTTCGCCCTGGCCGCCATGAGGCTCTCGAGCAGGGCGTCGGCCTCGGCATTGGCCTGCTCGGCCCGTTCGACGTGAGAGAGCGCGGCGGCCGTCTCGCCGGCGTCGAGCAGTTGCATGGCGATGTCTGCGTGCTTCGCCGCCGCCTGCAGGCGATCGTCGGGGTTGGCACCGGGCTCGGCGAGCAGCCAGCCCTCGGCGCGACGATCCCGAACCCGCCGCTGGATCTCGGCGGTCTGGGTGGTCGCCTTCAGCCGCCGGTCATCGGCCGCCTCGAGCCCATCGATCCGCACGAGCGTGGCCTCGAGGACCGACCGCGCGTCCTCCAGCCGGCCGCGAGCGGCGACCGGGTCGCTCTCGACATGCTCGCCCGCGAGCTGCCGGCTGCGAGAGATATCGGCCAACGCCGCCTGAAACACCGCGTTGGAACGTCCCCGACGGGCAACACCCTCGAGTCGCCCGGTGGCCTCGGCGAACTCGGCATCGAGCGTCGCCGCTGCCTCGCGGGCCTTCTCGTGGGCTCCCTCCAGGGAGTCGAGCGGGGCCTTGCACTCGCCGGCCACGTCGGCCAGCGGCGGCCGAGCCTCGGCGGAATCGAGCAGGTTCACCGCCTCGGCTGCGGCAGATGTGCCCAATGCCCACTCGGAGTCGATTTTCTCCTGCGCCCGTTCCCAGACGTCCATGAGCGACAGCCAGCGCTCGCGGTAGCGGCCGATCGCGCCCTGCACGTTGTCGTAGGTGGACCGCGTCAGGCCCTGCATTGGCGTCTTGAAGTCGGGATCGGCGTGGGGCAGCATGCGGTGTCGTTCCTGCTGGTCGTCGAGCAGGTCGGAAAGGGCCACGACCTCGCTCTTAAACGCCGCGAGCTTCTCGCGGGCGAGCCGCATGTGGCTGCCATGCCTGGACCATTGCACGAGCAGGCCGCCCAGGAGGCCGGCCGTGCCGAGGCCGAGCAGTCCCAGCGGCAGCGTCCGCGTCTTGAAGACATGGGCCGCTGTGGCCCGCCGCTGCCGCTCGTCGGCGCGGTCGCGGATCCAGGCCTCGGTGCCGTTGACGAGGTCGGCAAGTCCCTTGTCGAACAGTCCATCCTTCGCCCGCGGCACGAACGACTTGGCGATCAGCTCGCTCTGAAGCGTCTCGCGATCGAGGCCGGCCGAGGCCTCCATCGACCAGGGCACGTCCATGGCGATCTGCCGATCACCCACGTCAAGCACGATCGTGACATCGCCCGCCGGATTGAAGCCGCCCGTTTTTCCCTGCGATTCCTCCCGCCACTCCGTGACGACCTGCTCCAGCAAGCGGGCGGCATCCTCGGTGCCTCCGGCCGTGTCGACGACGACCACGCGATAGTCGCGGCCCGTCGCCTGCTTGACCGCGGCGATGGCGGCGCGAGTCTCGTCGAAATCATCCTTCACACCGCTCACGAAGACGCGGGGAGGATCGTCGCGGCCGGGGGCGGCCGGCACAACGGTCTCGGCGGCGCTCACGGCATGGCCTGACAGCGCAAGGCCGAGGAGCACCGCCGCGAAACCAGGGACGATGCCTGCGAAGCATGAGGGGCGACTCATCGTGCGGTTCATAGGGGCTCCAAGTGGCTCCAGATCATGAGACTCGGGAAGGGATATCTAGGCAGTGTAGTCGGTGGCGAGCGCCGCCTGGCCGGCCGCGTCGGCGTCGGCGATGGCGGCCGCCACCGCCGCCGCATCGACCGGGAAAGGCATGTTGTGGATCGTCTCGTCCGGAATGGTGGCCCGGCGGGAGATGGTCAGCACCGCGTCGTCCGTGGGTGCGCCGCCGGCGATCCCCAACTGGCCAAGCGTGACTGGCAGCCCCACTCGAACGAAGAACTCGGCCACGCGTTTCATCTCGGTGCGGATGCCGGCAGCCTCGGCACCGCCAGCCGCACGGGCTTCGAGCGCGAGCTGCACCAGCGTGCCGAAGGCCACCTTTTCGCCGTGCAGCATGCCATGCGTGGCCGACACGGCAGTCAGCCCATTGTGAACGGCATGCGCGGCGGCAAGGCCGGCCGATTCGAACCCGAGCCCCGAAAGAAGCGTCGCCGCCTCCACCGTCCTCTCGAGATCATCATCGACGTCGCGGCGACGGCATGATGCCACGGCAGCCTGACCATGATCGAACACGACGTCTCGGCAGAGCCGCGCAAGCGCAAGGGCCGCGAGGGTCGAGCGTCCGCCACGCATGTTCGGCTTTCCTGCGGCGGCGGCCGCCCGGGCCTCGTAAAAGGTGCTCATGGCGTCGCCGATGCCGGCGGCAAACAGGCGGGGCGGGCTCTCCGCAATCACCTTCGTGTCGACAAGTACGAGATCGGGCGAGCGGTGGTGGATCGCGAAGGCCACCACCGCGCCGCGATCCGGGCCGCTGTCCGAGTAGATCACCGACAGCGCGCTGGTCGGGGCATCTGTTGAACAGGCCGTGGGGCACGACACGAAGGGCACCTGTCGCACGGCCGCCGCGGCCCGGGCGGCGTCGAGTGCCTTGCCGCCCCCTGCACCCACGATAGCTCTCGCGTTGAACGCGGCCGCCTCGGCAATGATCGCGTCGATCTCACGCCGGCTCGATTCACCACTGAAGGCGAGCACACGGTGGCTCCAGCCGGCCTCGGCCAGCGATGACGCCCAGAGCGGAGCGAGCCTCTCGGTGGCTGCGTTGCCGGCCACGACGAGCACCGGTCCGGCCAGACCGACCGCCTGCATCTCGGCGGCCAGCCGGCGGGTGATGCCCGGTCCCTGCACGTACCGCATCGGCGAGCAGAAGACGAGGGGCACCGGAGACCCCCGTTCGGTAGGCACCGCGGCCGCCGTCTCCGTCATCTCAGAATCCACCGATCTCGTCGGCCGTGACCCGTGGCGGGCGGACCGTGGGGACCCCGGGCGCCGTTGGCACGGCCTGTCCCGCGGGTGGGATGCCGCTGCCGGGCCGCAGGGACTGACTGGGTCGCAGGGATGGCAGGAAGCCGCCCCGTGGACGGCCCGCGTTGAGATCGGATCGCGGCGTCAGCGATCCATAGCCGCTCCGAGCAGCGGGTGCGCCGGCACGGACGCCGCCCGTCACGGTGCCGGGCCGTCCCGGCGATGCGGAGCCTGACTGGCGGCGGGTACGGTCAGTGGCGGAACTTCGGGGAGTCGTCGAACCTGATCCGGTCGAACCTGGCTCACTCGAACCTGGCCCAGTTGAACCGGGAACGGCGGCCGATGAGCGAGGCATCGCTGGCGCCGTCGCGGTCGGAGCGGAGCCTGGCTTCGCTCCCGGCGAAACAGCGGGCGCATCGGGCACGCGGGTGCCAGGGAGCGAGGGCTCGGTTGTGGTTCGTTTGACCGGCTCCGGCAGGAGATCCAGCGGATTCGGCGAGGTCGCCTCGTCGTCGCGGGTCGCTTCGGACTCCTGCTCGTCGCGGGGACGGCCTGTGATCGGATCGATGCCGGAGCCGAACTGCATCTCCTTGCGGCCACGGCGCATCCGCTCCCGCGCGATCGCCGCCTCGGAAGGATCGATCGTGCCGTTGCGGTCGAGATCCCACTGCCGCACGAGTTCCTCCCGAGTGGTGCCAGTGTCTCTGGCTTGCGGCGTCAACTTGGTTCGCAGGCCACCCGTCGGATCCTGTTCGTCGGCTGTTCCCTGCCCAAGGCATACCTGAGGCTGAACGCCACTGACCACGGCGACAACGGTGGGCACCAGAATCGCGATCCCGCACAACGCGATCCGACTCTGACCTGCGAAGGCTGGCATATGACACGTCCTGGGAGGCGACCGTCTGGTCGTGCGGCGTCCGCAGCGACCTCTGCCCGTCTAGTCTACCGGTGTCGGAGCCGTCGCCGCCACCGCCGCGGCCAGTCCCTCCGCCGCCGCTCCGGCATTGCCACCGCACCGCTCGAGTTCCCGGGCGGCGACGTGGCAGTGCACGAGATGGTCGCCGACCCTCGTCGCCGGCGGATCGATCTCGCGACACACGGCCTCGGCGAGCGGACAGCGGGTGTGAAAGCGGCAGCCGGCGGGAGGCCGTGCGGGGCTGGGGACGTCGCCCGCGAGCACGATCCGCCGCCTGCGCCGCCGCACATCAACGGATGGCACCGCCGACAACAGCGCGATCGTGTAGGGATGCAGCGGCGCGAGCCGCAGCGTGGCGGCCGGCGCCCGCTCGACGATCCTGCCGAGATACATCACGGCCACCTCGTCCGCGATGTATTCGACGGCCGAGAGGTCGTGGGAGATAAAGAGATACGTGAGCCCGAGCCGCTCGCGGAGGTCCACGAGCAGGTTCATAACCTGGGCCTGGATCGAGACATCGAGCGCCGAAATCGGCTCGTCGAGCACCACAAAGTCCGGCTCGAGCACGAGCGCGCGGGCGATGGCGATCCGTTGCCTCTGGCCGCCGGAAAACTCATGCGGATAGCGGGCCAGCGCGAAGGCGGGCATGCCGGTGCGGTCGAGTGCTGCCGTCATCCGCTCCATCCGGCCAGCGGCATCCCCCATGCCATGGATGATGAGGCCCTCCTCGAGAATCTGCCGCACGGTCATGCGCGGATTGAGAGAGCCATAGGGATCCTGGAAGACGATCTGCATCCGCCGCCGGAACTGCCGCAGGGCGGCACCGCCGAGCGGCCTGAGGTCTTGTCCGGCGATCGACACGGTGCCGGCGGTGGGCTCCACCAGCCGCAGGACACTGCGGCCCACCGTCGTCTTGCCACACCCGCTCTCGCCGACGAGGCCGAGCGTCTGCCCGCGGCGGATCGAGAAGCTCACGCCATCGACCGCCCGCACCGCGCCGACCTGGCGGCGAAGCAGTCCACGGCGGATCGGGAAATGCGTCTCGAGATCGGTGACGACGACGAGAGGATCGGGAGCCGGGCTGATCATGTCGGCATCGCCCCCACGGCATGCGGTTCGCTCAGCGACCCCGCGTAGTGGCAACGGACGAAGTGGCCCGGCTCGAGCTCCCGCAACTCCGGCACGCCGTCGTCGCAGGCCGGGCCATCGGGGCCTGACCTGCCGTGGGCATACGCACACCGCGGATGAAAGCGGCAGCCCGGCGGAAAATGCTGGGGCGACGGCACCATTCCGGGAATCGTCGTGAGCCGCGGCCGCATGGTCGTGCCGTCGGCGCGGGTCGCGATCACGTCGGGGTCGGGTCGGGCCGCGAGCAGGCCGATCGTGTAGGGATGCAGCGGCCGACGGAAGAGCTTCTCGGCGGGTGCCCGCTCCACGATCCTGCCGGCATACATCACTGCTACTTCGTCGCAGGTTTCAGCGACGACCCCGAGATCGTGGGTGATCAGGAGGATCGCGGTGCCGAGCCGCCGCCGCAGATCGGCGAGCAGATCGAGAATCTGCGCCTGGATCGTGACATCGAGCGCGGTCGTCGGCTCATCGGCGATCACGAGATCGGGCTCGCAGGCCAGCGCCATCGCGATCATCACCCGCTGCCGCATGCCCCCCGAGAGTTGATGCGGATATTCGTCGAGCCGCCGCTCAGGGTCGGCGAGCCGCACGAGCCGGAGCATCTCGAGCGCCCGGGCCCGGGCGGCCTCCCGAGAGCAGCCTTGGTGCAGCAGCACCGCCTCCGCCACCTGATCGCCCACGGTGAACACGGGATTGAGGCTCGTCATCGGCTCCTGAAAGATCATCCCGATCCGGCCGCCGCGGACCGCGCGAAGCTGCGGCTCCGGCAATGCGACGAGATCGACCGGCCCGCCTGGTCCATGGAGCAGGATCGAGCCCGACTCGATCACGCCCGGGGCCGACACCAGCCGGAGAATCGACATCGCCGTCACGCTCTTGCCGCAGCCGCTCTCGCCGACGAGGCCGAGCGTCTTGCCCCGGTCGATCGAGAGCGACACGCCGTCAACGGCCGGCACGCGGCCGGCCGGCGTGTGGAAGGCGGTCACCAGATTGCGGATGTCGAGCAGTGGCATGGGCCTACTTCCGCGCCTCCCGCAGCCGCGGGTCGGTCGCCTCCTGCAGACCCTCGCCGATCAGGTTGTAGGCGAGCACCGTCAGGAAAATCGCCGTGCCCGGAAAGAGCACGAGCCACCACATGCTGAGGTTGCTTCGGGCGCCATTGAGGATCGAACCCCAGCTCGCCGACGGCGGCGGCGGCCCGAAGCCGAGAAACGAGAGCCCGCTTTCGGTGAGGATCGCCGACGCGATTCCAAACGTGATCGGCACGAGAATCGGCGCGAGCGAGTTGGGGAGAATATGCCGCAGGATGATCCGCGCCGGCCCCGCACCGGCGGCCCGCGCGGCGGTCACGTATTCGCTCCCCTTCAGCCTGAGGAACTCACCGCGGGTGAGTCGGGCGATGCCCGTCCAGCCGGTCATGCCGATGATCGCCATCGTGTGCCAGATCGTGGGCTTCTCGATGATGGCGAGGATCGCCAGGATGAGCACGAGCGTGGGCACGCACATCACGATCTCGGTGATGCGGCTGGTGAGCATGT
>JBPCTA010000382.1:0-8447 GCA_051006595.1 Pirellulales bacterium | reverse complement strand
GGTGCGACGTCAGCGAGGGGCTGCCCGCGGCCTTACGGCCGGTCGGCTTGTACGAGCAGGAACTCAGCGATGGGCGGCGTGTCAGTCGGTGACTTCGACCGTCACCGGAACGGCACTGGCCCCGTCGGCTGGCTTGGGGCCACCGCGGCCACTCGCCCGCACAGTCACGGTGCCGCGGCCGAGCAGTTCGGCGGGCACCTCGATCGATGACTCGGGCCCGGTGGTGCGGCCGAGCACCCGTCCCGTGGCAACCACCAGCGCGCCATCGATGCCCTTCCCTTTCACGCTTACGCGAACCGTTCCTTTGCGGCTCGTCGTGAGCGGCTCGACCGTGAGTTCGATCGAGCGGCCGTGGTTGGCGAACATGACCGGCACGATGCACCGGCCCTGCGTCTCGATGGCCGTGGCATCGATCGCCACGATGCGGAGATCGTGATGGCCGTCGGCGAGGGCCGTGGTGTCGAGCGTGAGGCGTCCGCCGGCACCGCATTCATTGACGCGGACGCCATCGACGAAGAGCTGGAAGCGGTCGGCGGCACCGCCATTGGGAACACTCGCCCGCGGCTCGAGGGCGACGGTGCCGGCGAGCGTCGTGCCCGGCGCGAGCACCTGCGAATCGGCGGCGTTCACCACCTCGACCTCGGGGATCCACGCCCAGGGCTGGCAGAGCGGATCGCCGACCACGAGCAGTTGATAGGGCGCCCGCACCGATTGGTAGAAGGCCTCGGCGAGACTCGCGCCGCGGGCATAGTGCACCTGGATGGCCGCGTGCGGAAACTTGGCCTGGATCGAATACGGCTCGATCACGGTGCCACTGGAACCGGCCGCACCAAACCGGAGAAACTCGGAGAGCGGCGTCTGATCAGCCGACGGCGTGAAGATCGCGCCGAAACTCGTGAGGTTCTCGCAGATCGCGCCCGGCAGAATCGTGCTGCCGCTGGCCCGCCAATCGAAGGTGGGCGTGCCCGTCATCACGCCCGCCACATCCCGCTTTCCCGAGGGCAGCGAGCCGGGCAGGATCTCGGCGTTGACGCCGAGATTTTTGAGCGCCTTCACCGTCGCGGGAAACACGCTGCTGCGGGTCGTCGTGCGGACGTCCGTGTTGGTCATGAAGTAGACGGTGCCCTTGGGATGGGTGCCGTCGGCCAGCGCGGCCGACCGGAGGTAGGCGGCCACCTCGCGGACCGTGTTGCCCCGACCGGAGGTGACGCCGAGCATCACCGACAGGAAGTAGCGGGTGCCTCCGGCCTCGAGGAGCTTGCCGTCCTGGCCCCAGCCATACCAGCCGCGGAATCCCTGCGTGGTCTCGGGCACGCCATCCTTGCCGAGCGGGCGGAAGTAATCGTTGCTCTCAGGATCGAGCCAGCCCGGCACGCCGCTCTGGATCGCCACGTAGAGCATCGTCATCCCGGTCAGTGATGCCGAGGGAAACGGATCCTTGGAAACGATCTCGGCGGGGAGCTCGTCCTTGTAGTCGATGCGCCACGGGAAGTCGCTCGACCAGGCGACGCAGTCGATCTGCGCCGAAAGCCGACGCGAGTCGATCGCCCGCACGACCGGCGCGAGCAGTTCGCTTCGAAAGCGGCCCACTGTCGTGCTCTCGGCGCTGTCCTGCCACGGCAGCATGAGGACATTGATCGGGGGCACCTTCCGGGCGGCGACAAAAGCGTTGGCCACCGCGAGGCTGTCGGCGCTCGCCGGATTAACGACGACGAAGACGTTTTCAGGACCGCCGCCGCCGCGAACCGAGGTCGGTACGACGAGCACGAGCGTCGCGATCAGAGGCCGCACGACGACCGCACACCATCGAGGACGGGCCACGACACGAACACGACGAAGACCGGGAGCGAGCGAGATCATCGGATTTTCAGCGTCCAGTGCCGGAATCAGAACTGTTCCGAAGTGTAGGCCCTGCCGCAGGGTCGCTCCACAGGCCACCGGAAACGGCCTCTCTCGTCGCTCGGAACCACGCACCGCAAGGAGCCACGCACCAGGGCAGCCCGCGGCCTCACGGCCGGTCGGCTTGTACCGGAGCCCGCGGCCACACGGCCTGCGGCCCGCCGGATGGGATTCCGATGCATGGGTTTTTCGCGAAGACCGATAGACTGCAGTGGTCTCGACGCTCGCCCCTCCTCGCTCGTGCCACCCATGATGCCCGCGTCACGCGTATTCATCCGGTTGGTCCTCATGCTCATGGGTGTCGTCGTTGCCGTGGGCACCTTGGCCGACGACGTGACGGCACCTCGCGGATTCTCCGGCGAGCGGGCCATGGGCTACCTCGAGGAGATCTGCAAACTCGGCCCGCGGCCCAGCGGGTCGCCCGCGATGGACAGGCAGCGGGCGCTGCTCGCCGACCACTTCCGGAAGGCCGGCGGCACCGTCACAGGCCAGGCCTTCCAGATTCGCGACCGTCATTCGGGCCAGCCGGTGCACATCGAAAATCTCATCGTCTCATGGCATCCTGACCGCACCGACCGGGTGCTGATCGGCGCCCACTACGACACCCGGCCGTTTCCCGACCGCGATCCCACCGATCCGCAGGGCGTGTTCATCGGGGCCAACGACGGGGCCAGCGGCGTGGCTGTCCTGATGGAGTTGGCGGCCGCCGTGCCCGCGCTACCCGGCCCCGTGGGCGTCGACTTCGTCTGCTTCGACGCCGAGGAATATGTCGTCGCCCCACGGGATCCCTACTGCCTCGGCTCCAACTTCTTCGCGCGGACGTTTGCCGCCGACCGGAAGGCCGGCCGACTGAAGCATGACTACCGCTGCGGCGTGATCGTCGACATGGTCGCCGACCGCGACCTCGCGATCTGGCAGGAGCAGCACAGCGTTGACTGGCCCGACACGCGGCCGATCGTCGATGCCATCTGGGACGTGGCTGGTCGGATGCAGGTGCCGCAGTTCGTCGCCCGTCCGAAGTACGCCGTCGAGGACGACCATGTGCCGCTGCGAATGATCGCCGGCATCCCCACCTGTGACATCATCGATTTTGACTACCCGCAGTGGCACACCACCGAGGATACGCCCGCCGCCTGCTCGGCGGAGTCGCTCGCAGCCGTGGGGAGCGTACTGCTCCAGTGGCTCCGCGAGCAGCGGTGACTCGCCATGGCGATTCCCCACGGGCCGCGTGACGACGCCATGCCTCCGCACGATCCGCTGCGGCCAAGCCCGCTGCGTTCGGAGCCGCTGCGGCGTGAGGCGCTGATCGTGCCCGAGTTCGGGCTCGGCGAGATGCCGCTGGTGCTCTCGCTATGGCTCGTTCCGCCGGGCGCCACGGTCATCGAGGGGGATCGCGTGGCCGAACTCGCGGCTGGTGGGGTGACGATCGATCTCGAGGCCCCCGTGTCGGGACGGCTCGTGGTGCAGCATGCCGACGAGGATGAACCCGTCGAGGCTGGGGCTGTGATCGCGGAGTTCGAGGTGCCGGCGTGACACGGACTGCCAGTGTCGAGGTGAACGACGCCGCGCGGGACGACCGCAGCGTGTGGATGGTCGCGCTCACCGGCGCAGCCGCGATGTTTCTCGTGCAGCCGCCGGCCGATCTCTGGATGCTCGCCTGGCTCGCCCCCCTGCCCTGGCTGACGCTGGTGCGGCGCGACGCGCTCGCGGGCCCGCATCCCTGGCTGGCGATCTGGACGAGCGGCTTCGTCTTCTGGGTGCTGACGATCCACTGGCTGCGGCTGCCGCACCCGGCGACGACGCTCGGCTGGCTCGCCCTCTCCGCCTATCTCGCGATCTACGTGCCGCTCTTTGTGTGGACGGCCCGGCGACTGGTGCATCACTGGCGGTGGCCGCTCGTGCCGGCCGCGGCGGTGTCCTGGATGGCGTGCGAGCAGACCCGTGGCTGGGTGCTTGGCGGCTTCACGTTTGGCATGCTCGGCCACACGCAGTGGCGGTGGACGACGCTTCTGCAGGCAGCCGATGCCTTCGGGGCCGTGGGGATCGGCGGGATCGTGATGGCGGCGGCCGCCGGGATCGCCGTCGCACTGGGACGACGGCCCCGATGGAAGGTGCTGGTCGAGATCGGCGCGGCGACGGCCACGGTCGCAGTCGCACTGCTGTATGGCACCTGGCGAATCGCCGGTGATCCACCGGCGACCGAGCGGCCGCTCGAGGTGCTGCTCGTGCAGGGCTCGATCGACACCGAGCTCAAACACGATCCCGATGCCGCCGTGGACGTGGCCCGCCACTACGACGAGCTCACCCTCGCGGGGCTTGCGGATGCCGAAACTCCGCCCGATCTCATCGTCTGGCCCGAGACGATGTGGCGCTGGGGCCTCCTCGAGGTGGACTCTGCCGAAGTGATCGACGAGGAGGTGCTCACCCAGATGCTCGGTTCGCCGCCGGATGGCGTGGACACAGCCGACGCCGATCGCCAGACCCGCTGCCGCGAGGCACTCTCGCAGCAACGGCTCGACGCCCTGGCTGCGTATGCGAAGCGTTACGGCACCCACTGGCTCGTGGGCCTTGATCGCCAGGTGATCACACCCCATGCGGCCGAGGGCGTCGAGCATTTTAACTCCGCCCTGTTCCTCGCTGCCGACGGCATGCCGCTGGCCCGCTACGACAAGATGCATCCGGTCATGTTCGGCGAATACGTGCCGCTCGCCGATCGATTTCCCTTCCTCTACCGGCTCACGCCTCTCCCCGGAGGGCTGACCGCCGGCGAGACGCCCGTGGAAATCGAGATCGCTGGCTATCGGGTCGCCCCCACGATCTGCTACGAGACCGCGTTGCCCAACGCCTGCCGCTCGCTCGTGCGCGAGCTCGCCGCCCGGGGCCGCCGGCCCGATGTGATCGTGAACCTCACCAACGACGGCTGGTTCTGGGGATCGAGCGAACTCGACATGCATCTGACGGGGGCCGTCTTTCGGGCCGTCGAGCTCCGCACTCCGCTCGTGATCGCGGCCAACACGGGCTTTTCGGCGGCGATCGACGGCACCGGACGACTCCTCGCCCGGGGACCACGTCGGGAGACCGCCACGCTCCGCGTGCCCGTGCGGCGGGACGGCCGCACGAGCCCCTGGCTTCTCTGGGGAACCCTGCCGGTTGCGGCATGCGTGGCGATCATGGCGGCGGTGACGCTGGAATCACTCGCCCGTGGGCGGCGGAAGGGCTGCCGATGGTCGACGGAAGGGGCTGGGCCCACCAGCGCTTGAGCCGACCGGACCTGCCTGCCGATCACACCCAACAGGACTGCCGGGCGGTCCCGTCGGCTTGCCCGGGGCAGCCGTCAGCGTCGACAATGCGGTGCAGCGGCCCGGAAAGCGGCCCCACGGCGAGGGACCCCATGAACATCATCGGCAAGATCTTCGTGTTCGCGGTGTTCGTCATGAGCCTCATGCTGATGACGTTCGCGGCCGCTGTCTACATGTCGCACGTCAACTGGAAGGACGAAGTCGAGCGCGGGGGAAACGACCTGAAGCCCGGCCAGCAGCCCGGCTATCGGTATCAGATCGAGCAGGCCACGAAAGAGCGGGAAGAGTTGAAGGCGAAGATTACCAGCCTCGAGACGGCGGTTGCCGACTCGGAGCGATCCCGCGACCAGGTGCTCGGCAAGCTCCAGACAGCCATCGAGCAGAAGAATGCCGAACTTCTGAAACTCCGCGGTGAGAAGGACGAGCGGCAGGCCAAGATGGAACAGGCCGTCGAGGACGTGCGGAAGCTCCGTGACGATCTGCTCGAGGCCGACAAAAACGTGGCCGCGCTCCAGGCCCAGGTGAAGGACCAGCAACAGAAGGTCGATGCCCAGGTCGACAAGTCGGCCCAACTCTCGGCCTCACTCGCCGAAGTGCAGGCCCAACTCGAGATCGCCGAGGAGCGGAAGTCTCAGCTCGAGAAGCAGGTGCCCAATGCCCGCCTCCTTCTCAAGCAAAATGGCCTCGTGATCGACAACCTGCCGAAAGACCTCGTTCCCACGCTCGACGGCGACGTGCTCGCCGTGAGGGACGACTCGATTCAGGTCTCGCTCGGCAGCGACGACGGGCTGCAGGTAGGGCACACGCTCAACGTCTATCGCAATGACCAGTTCATTGGCCGCGCCCACGTGAAGACCATCACGCCCGACCAGGCCGTGGCGAAGATCGACAAGGACTTCGCCCGCGGCATCGTGCAGCGGGGCGACAAGGTGACGACCCGGCTCTGAAGGGCCCGATCGCAGCACGAAAGGCTGAGAGTCGAGAGGACGACATGACAGACGATCCGCAGCAACAGCCGCAGCGCCGCTCGCCCATGAATATCGACACGGCGATGCTCCTGCTCTCGTTTCTGGCTCTTTCGGTGGGCTGCCTGATCATGGCCCTCGATCTGTTCCTGCGGCGGATGCCCCTCGCCCCGGTGCCACCGCAGTAGCCACCGGCCGCGGGTGCTCATGCCATGCTGCTTTCGTGGATGCGGGCCCGCCGCCGCCGCGCCATCGCCGACCAGCCGTTTCCCGGCGTCTGGCACGACATCCTCCGCCGCGGCGTGAAGCAGGCTCAGTGGCTCGATGACGGGGAGCGAGAGCGGTTGCAGCGATGGATCGCCGTGTTCGTGGCCGAAAAACGTTTCGAGGGCTGCCAGGGGCTCGAGATCACCGACGAGGTCCGGGTGACGATCGCCGGGCAGGCGGCATTGGTCGCGCTGGGGCTCGACGACGAATGGTTCGACGCGCTCCGATCAGTGCTCGTCTACCCGGGCGACTATCTCGTGCCGCGATCGACGCCACTCGAAGGAGGCGGCGAGCTCGAGTGGCAGGAGGCCCGCGTCGGCGAGACCTGGTCGGGGGGCAGCATGGTCCTCTCGTGGCCCGGTGTGATGGATGGCGGCCGACTTCGCGATGGGGCACGGAGCGTCGTGATCCACGAGTGCGCGCATCTCGTGGACGCCCTCGACGGTGACATCGACGGCGTCCCACCGCTGCCGGCGAAGCACCGCCACCATTGGATCGAGGGGATGGCCGCGAGCCGGATCCGATTCGAAGAGGCCCTCGACGACGGCCGCTCGACTGCGTTCGATGACTACGCCGCGGAGAGCGACGCCGAGTTCTTCGCCGTGGCGAGCGAGTGCTTCTTTCAGGATCCCCATCGCCTCGCGCGACACGATCGCGATCTCTACGGCCTGCTGATGGCCGTCTGGCGTCAGGATCCAAAGCATCGCGTGCCCATCAACCCTGCACGCGGTCGCTGACTGTCTCTTATGCCCGTGAAAGCCGACCCGCCGCGAGGCCGCGGGGAGATCGCGCCGGATTCCACGCCTTCGCCGGCACGACCCCACGCCTCACGGCGTTGGGCTTTTACCGCGTGCAAGCCGACCGTCTGCGAACCAGACCGGCACTGCATCACTCGCACAGCGCTCGAGCCACATGAGGCCTACGTGTCGGTGCGATCCGGATCCTCGGGAGCAGGTGCCTCGCGGTCATTCGCGCCAGACTCGGATGCCTCACTGGGAACATCCTGATCCGGAGCCGCCGGCGGGAGAGCCGAGGTCGTGCGGCGCGGGGCGAGCGAGACGATGAGCCCGTCGGGGGAGGCCAAGATCAGCCGGTCGTTCACGGTGTTTACGATCGGGAGCGTGAAGCTGCCGAGGCACATCCACTCGCTGGGAATGCCCGTCGCCAGGTCGAGGCTCGAGAGCCGCCCCACTCGGTCGATCATCCACGCCCGGTCGCCCGTGACCGAAAGCAGCGTTCCGGCGGCGCAGCTCCGCCACTTCTCGAAGCCCGTCTCCGGAGCGAAGGCCATCGTGCCCTCGTCGCCGAGCGAGATCACCACCGTATCGCCCCCGACGAGCGGACCGCCCTCGGGAGGCTGCGGCAGCACCACGTGCCAGGTGGCCGAAAACACATGCGATTCACTCGACGGCACGTCGTCGATACGGGCCAGATCCCCTCGGGTCGTGGCGGCATAGATGACTGGGCCCCGCACGACGAGCGGCCCGGAAGGGGCAGAGCCGAGGTCAAACTCCATCCGCGTCCATTCCATGCCCGACGGCTTGTCGCTCTCGACGGGCACGACGGCCACGATGATGCCGTCGTCGGTGCACCAGACCACGCCTCCCTGATAGGGAATGGGCGATCCGCTGATGCGGCCGCCGGCATCGAGCGCGACGGGGAGGAGCGGATCGCCGGCCTTTTGTCGCTTTTCGACCTCGGCCATCCGGCCATCGCGACCGGTCCGGCGCTGTGCCGACACGGGCTCGGGGCGGACGGTGGGATTCACGGGCAGCCGCATCACACCGTCGCCGGAGAGCGGCTCGTAGACGTAGTCGCCGGAGGTCACGGCCCCGCCTGCGGGCGGACGACCGAACGAGCGGTGCCACTTCTGGCTGCCGTCTTCCACGTCGAAGGCAAACAGATCGAGATCCCGCGCCACGGTGACGATGTTCGGGCCGATGCCAGCAGGGGCGACGGGGCCACCGGGCCGGCCGACCCGTTGCGACCAGATCACGCTGCCTGCACGGGGCGAGCC
>JBPCTA010000381.1:0-8787 GCA_051006595.1 Pirellulales bacterium | reverse complement strand
GCTCAGTCTTCGGATCGATGACGAGCTAGCGGCCGAGTGTCAGCGTCGTCTTCTCGAAGTCGATCGTGTTGTCTTCGAGGTACGTGCCGAAGGTGTCGAGCGAGGCCTTGGCGTGAGGGTCGTTGGCCGCGAGGCTCGGCCGCGTGCCCGGTGGCACCACGTCGCCCAACGCCCATGACACGTTGCCGAGGTGCGCCAGTGCGCTCGAGAGATGGCCATCCTCGATGTCGAGGTGGAGATCCTCGTGTCGTCGGCTCTTCACCGCCTTGATGAAGTTTGCAAAGTGTTGCTGATAGCTGCCCCCCTCCCATTTGCCCAGTTCGTGGCCGTCGTAGTCGAAGGCAGCGCCGGACGTGTAGTTGGGGGTGATCACGAAGCCCTCGGTACCGTAGAAGACCGCACACGCTTTCTCGAGCGAATGGGGCGACTTCAGGCCGAAGGTCACCGGCGTCTTGATCGGCAGACCCCGCACATCGGAGACGAGGATCGCGTCGTCCCACTGGAAGATCGTGATCTGGCTGTTGGCCACGTCGCCGTTGTCGATGTAGCCCAGTCGGCCGCCGAGGCTCACCACCCGCTTGGGAAGTTCCTGCTTGCCGAGACCCCAGCGGCACTTGTCGAGTTCGTGTGGATTCTGATTGCCGAGGTCACCATTGCCGGTGACGTGATTCCAGTGCCAGTCGTAGTGCAGCCGCTTCCGCTTCGGCACCTCGTTCGGAGCTGGCCCGGCCCAAAGATCGAAGTCGAGTCCTGGCGGAATCGGGGCTGGCGTATCCACCAGGCCGATGCTCTCCCGGGACCGGAAGCAGACCGCGTGGGCGGCCTTGACGGGCCCGATCCTGCCCGACGTGACGAACTCGATCATCTTTCGCGTGCCGGTCATGCTTCGGCTCTGAACGCCCATCTGGCACATCCGCCCCAGTTTGCGGGCCCAGTTGGTGATCACGCGGCCTTCGTGGACGTTGTGGCTGCATGGCTTCTCGACATACACATCTTTGCCCGCCTGCATGGCCCACACGGCCATCAACGCGTGCCAGTGATTCGGCGTCGCGATCGAGACGGCGTCGATGTCGTTCCGTTCCAGAAGTTTGCGGACGTCCTTGACGTATTCGGGCCTGCGGGCCAGTTTCTCGAATTTCGAGGCCTGCTTCTCGTAGGCGGCTGGGTCGCAGTCGCAGACAGCCACGAGCTCGACCTCGGGGTTGGCAAGCCACTCCTTGATGTGGCCGCCGCCCTGGCCGTTGCAGCCGATCACTGCCAGCCGGACTTTGTCGGTTGAGCCAGAAGGCAACGCGGCCTGCTCTTCTCCGCAAGCGATCGAGCCGGCGAAGGCGGTGCCGGCCAGCGCCAGGGCCTGCTCGACAAAGTCACGGCGGGTGGGATCGAAGCGAACGTTCGGCATCGGGGCATCTCTCCGGGAGTGGAACTGAGCACGGGCGGCCCGCCGTCAGAGGGCGAGGGCGAGGATGTTGCGAAACTCGACCTTCATGGGCAGGCCCTTGTGGATCTGCAGGCCGATCGGTGCGGCTTCCGAATACTTGGCGTTGGTATATCGAGAGACCTGCTCGCCATTGAGCCAGACGGTGAAGGTGTCACCCTTCGCCTCCACGCGGATGCGATTCCAGTCGGCCGGCTTGAGCAACTCCAAAGCCCGGGCCGCGCGAGCTTCCTCGGGATACTTGCCGTTGTAGAATGAGCATGTCATGTCCCGCTTCAGGGATCGCGACACCCCGATCTGCACCTGGATCTCGGGCTTGCGCAGCATGATGCCGCTGTCGATCTCGCCAGTGAAGCGAACGTC
Source organism: Pirellulales bacterium (assembly GCA_051006595.1). Lineage (GTDB taxonomy): Bacteria > Planctomycetota > Planctomycetia > Pirellulales > UBA1268 > QWPN01. The sequence continues at coordinate 6,986 of JBPCTA010000381.1, read as the reverse complement.
GGCTTCCACCACCACGTCGCCATACGACCGCTCGGTGTGGAGCATCGAGCCGTCGAGGTTGGCGTTGTTCTCGCCCACGAGAACGCCATCTTCGACCCTCCAAAACTCCCCTGCGGCCGGCGTCCATCCCGACAGATCCTGGCCGTTGAAGATCGGCTCGAGCTGGGAATCCTCGACGGGCGAAGCGGCGTGGCCGGGCTGGAGCGAGAGCACGGCCCATGCGACGGCGATCACGGCCGTGCCGCGGGCGAGGTGGCGGAAGAGCATCACGGTGGTCGCAGGCTTTCTGAAGTGAGGAGCGGCGGAGGCACAAAGGCAGCGCTGGGCCGGGCGGACATGAGACCGCCCTCCGTCTCCAGAGAATACCGTCTGTCTCGTCAGCCCGCATCCGCCAGGTGGGCAGTGCCCCGGCCATCAATGACAGGGCATTCACGATGCAGCACGCGGCCTGACGGCCGGTCGGCTTTCGCGGGCGGGGGGGGCGTGAAAGCCCAACGCCGTGAGGCGTGGGGTCGTGCCAGCGACGGCGTGTGATCTGCCGTTTGCCCCTCGTGGCCCCCGCGCTCGTCAACAGAGAAGAGGACGTTCGTTCCGGATACCTTTCGGGTGCCACGATGACTGCCTGGCTGGCGACGATGCGACGCGGGCGAGACTCGACCTGGGGCATGATGGCCCTGATGGGAGACGAACTGGGCCGCAGGGGTCGTGACGCATGGCGGTCGCTGGGGGGACGGTTGCTCGCGATCCGCCGTTCGGAGCCCTTGCCGAGCCGACCGGTGGTGGTCGTGGCGGTGTGCCTCGCGCTGGGCTGCGGCATCGGCAGGCTGTCTGAGTGGCCGGGCGGTGGTAGCTTCGTCGCCGGCTGGTGGGCCGCTGCGGTCGCGTCCGTCACGGTTTGGGCCTGGGCGGTCTGGTTCGAGCGGCCGAAGGTCGGCGAGGCGGCTGTCTGCGCGGCGGTGTGCTTCGCCGGTGCGGCCTGGTCGGAGGTGCAGTTCGATCTGTTTCGCGGAGACGATCTCGCCTGGCACCTCTCCGACTCCCCTGCCCCGGTCGCCATCACGGGCACCGTGGAAGAATCGTTTCGACTGCTGCCCGTGGCTGCCGGGGATCCGCGACGGGCGGCGGCCATCGGACCGTCGAGCGAATGCGTCGTCCGGATCGACGCCTTCCGCGCCGGCAGTCGCTGGCGGTCGGCCTCGGGATCGGCCGCGGTGGTCGTCGATGGCGCTCCGCCGCCGCTCCGGGTCGGCGATCGGATTCGCGTGCTCGGCCGCGGGCTGCGGCCCGCCCCCGCGTTCAATCCCGGCGAGTTTGATTTTCGGCTCCGGGCCCGCGCCCACCGCTGCCTGTCCGTCGTCCGAGTGGGCTCCCGTCGCGGCATCAAGGTGCTGTCGTCGGCGGGAAGCCTGGCGCCGGCCGCTTTCATCGACGGCCTCCGTTCGCGGGGCGTCGCCGTGCTGGAAGCCCACGTCTCGCCACAGCGGGCGCCGCTCGCGGCGGCCCTGCTGCTCGGCAGTCGCGAGTCGCTGCCCCGCGAGGAGGCCGATGACTTTCTCGCCACCGGCACCGTCCACATTCTCTCGATCTCCGGCCTGCATGTCGGGCTCTTGGCGCTGGCGCTCTTCAAACTCCTGCGGCTGGCGATCGTGCCCCGCGGCTGGTCGCTGCTCGTGGTAGCCCTCGTCACCGGTGGCTACATGCTGCTCGTGAGAGCCGAGACGCCCGTCCTTCGGGCCACGCTCCTCGTCTGGCTCTCCTGTCTGGCGGCAGCCGTCGGCCGGCGGTCGCCGGCCATCAATGCGCTGGCGGTGGCCGCGATCGTGGTCCTCGTCTGGCGGCCCGCGGAGGTCTTCAGTGCCGGAGCCCAGTTGTCGTTTCTTTCGACAGGCGTGCTGGTCGGCGTCGCAGCCCTGCTACCCCGGTCGCGGCTGCCCGATGACCCCATCGACCGGCTCATCGAGCGGAGTCGCACGCCCCTCGAGCGATATGCGCGGGGTGTTGGCTGGCAAGCGTGGACACTATTTGCTACCGGGGCGGCGGTTTGGGTCGTGACCTCGCCACTCGTCGCTGCACGCTTTCATATTGTCAGCCCGGTGGCGCTGGTGGTGAACGTGCTGGTGGCGCCACTGGTCGCGGTGGCGATGGGCTCCGGTTTTTTCTGCCTCGTGACCGCGGCCGTGTCGAACACGCTTGCCGCCCTCGGTGGCGCCGCCTGCGACGGGTCGCTCGCCTGCATGGCGGCCGTCGTAGACTGGGCTGCCGATCTGCCGGCGAGCCACGTCTGGCTGCCGGGGCCGCCGGCATGGTGGGTCGTGGGCTGGTACCTGCTGTTGGCTGCCACACTCCTCTGGCTGCCCACCGCGGCCCTCCGGCGGGTCCGCACGTGGGCCGTGGTCACGTCGGGCTGGATCGCCGTGGGCCTCGTGGTGGGAGGCGCGACGTGGATCATCGCGGCGCCACCGCCGCGGATGCGCGTCGTGGTCGCCGCCATGGGGCACGGTTGCGGGATCGTGGTCCGATCTCCCGGAGGCCGCTGCCTGGTGTTCGATGCGGGGCGGTTGGGGGCTCCGGGAGCGGCTCGGAGAGCCATGGCCTCCGTCCTCTGGAGCGAGGGCATCGCCAGGATCGACACGCTCGTGGTGTCGCATGCCGATACAGATCACTTCAATGCGGTTCCGGAACTGTTGGGGCGATTTGCCGTGGGGCAGGTGCTGGTGCCGCCCGCGTTGCTGCAGAGCGAGTCGCCGGCCGTGCGTGATCTCGTGGAGCGAGTTGGTGAGCGCGGGATCCCGCTGCGGACCGTGCAGGGCGGCGACTCGTTTGCGATCGATCCGCTCTGCCGGGTGCGGGTGCTCCATCCCGATCCGACCGAGTCGTGGCCCGCGCCAGTTCCCGACAACCAGACGAGCCTCGTGATGGCGGTTGAGTCTGCGGGCCGACGGCTGCTACTGACCGGCGACATCGAGGGAGAGGCGCTCGCCAACTTCATCGCGGCCGATCCCGACACCTGCGACGCGCTCGTCGCACCGCACCATGGCAGCCGCTCGAGCCTGCCCGCCGATATCGCGGCGGCGACGGCTCCGGAGTGCATCGTGGTCAGCGGGCTCGGCGGCCCGGCCTGGCCCGAGGTCCGCGCCGCCTATGCCGCCGCGTCTGGAGCCAAGAAAGCCGCCGTGCTCAAGACGGGCGGCACGGGAGCCATCGCCATCGAGTTCACCGCCGCCGACGTGCGTCTCGCCCAGTTCGCCGACGGTGGCTGGCGGTCCATCGCACGGGCTTCCTTGGAGACCACGGTCGCCGATGTCAGGCTGTCGCGCGGCCGACAGGTCGCGTCAGCGCGAGCCCCGCGACGATGAGGAGAACCTGGCTGAGCACATAGCCACCGAGGAGCATGAGCACGCCGCTGGTGAATCCGTAACTGTGCAGGCCGATCCCGAGCTGATTGGTTCCGAACCAGCTCCAGGCCGTGACGATGTTGCCGCCGATCGTGAACAGCGCGAAGCCGCGGGGCCCGATCCACTTGTCCCAGCGGGCATGGAGCACGGCGGCATTCCAGAGCACGATCATCAGGGCGCCGTTTTCCTTCGGATCCCAGCCCCAGAACCGGCCCCAGCTGTCGTCGGCCCACAGGCCCCCGAGCACCGTGCCGATGAAGCTGAAGAAGAGCGCGAAGCAGACCACGCCGTAGGTCATGCGAAAGAGCCGATCTTGCACGGAGCGGTCGGCTGCATCCTGGGCGGCATGGCCGGCGAGTCGCGTCCAGAGGCGGTGCACGATGGCGCAGGTGCCCAGCATGCCGGCGAGGAAGGTGGCGCCGTAGCCGAGTGTGACGGTGACCACGTGGGTCGAGAGCCAGAACTGCGTGTCGAGCACGGCCTGCAGCACGTGCATCGTGTCGCCTGAATCGAGGCCGTAGGCCACCATCAGCGTGAGGCCGCCGCTCAGGGCGGCGACGAGGTTGCCGATGCCGAGCCGGTAGAGCGATTCGAGCCCCAGCCCGGCGAGCACGCAGGCCCAGCCGATGAAGACGGCGGACGAATAGAGATTGACGACCGGCGGCCGGCCGGTGAGGTAGATCCGCGCAGCCAGCGCGAAGGTATGCAGCACGACGACACCGACGAGCATCCACCACACGAAGCGGTTGAGCGGGCCATGCCAGACGAGAAATCTCGCGAAGCAGATCTCGGTCGCGTGGTCGTAGAGCCATTTGGCGGTGTCGGTGGGGTTGAAGGCATTCAGCCACGCCTCGAAGGTGGCCTTCCCCGCCGAAGCCTGCACCTCCGGCAACTCGCCGATCGCCCGCCGGTAGGCCGAGACCGCCGAGTTGAACTCCGCCGGCGGTCCATCGACGGCCGAGAGCAGATCGGTGAGCGGCAGAATCGCCGGATTGAGCCGATAGGCCGGCTGGCCTTCGCGGCCGTCGAGCACACGGCTCGCCATGGCGGTGATCACGGCCGGATAGAGCGGCTGCCAGCGTGAGGCCGGGCCCGAGCCAGCGGCATCCGGCGCCAGGGCATCGAGTGGAGGAATCATCGCGGGAGGGTTGTTGTCTTCGAGCATCCGGGCAGCCTGCATGAGCTGGCGGATCTGCTCGAAGAGCTCGCGGCGAGCCTCCTCCCCGTCTCCCGTCGGCTTCGGGAGCGAAGGCGTCTCGTAGGCGAAGCGGATCAGATCATGGGCAGCCAGTTTCTGGTCGATCTCCGCCTCTTTCTTCTGGACGAACGACCTCTGTTCCGGAGGAATCTCCCTGAGTTTTTCGATCTGGGTGCGGAGCGCCGCGCGGCCGCCCGCGAGGTCGGCCGCGGAGTAGCGATGCCCCTGCTTCCGCTCGATGTCGAACAGGTCGAGCACTTCGAGGGCGTCGATCCGAAACACGGGGGCCCGTTCGACCCAGTCGCTGCCGGCCATGAGTCCGAGCAGCCACTGCACGGCTGGCACGGTGCCCTGCGGCGCTGTGCCCGTGCCCGGCGGGCTGACCGCCGCGGCAGCGGCCGGCATGGTCACGCTCGAGCGATTGCCGAGCAGCTGGAGCATGTTGCGGGCGACCGTGTCGAGTGGCTTGACGCGGCCTTCGTGCATCACGGGCAGCGTGCCTGCCGTTCGCCAGTCGCAGGCGTCGCTCTGCGAAGCCCGCGGCGCGAGCCGGGGCACGACGCACAGGGCCACGAGCCCGATGGCCAATGCGGGCACGGCCCACGCTGTTGCCCTCGACGCCGCCCGGCCGCGATCGGCGCCGGCGGCCGGGGGAGGATCTCGACGGCCGCGGGAGTGGCTGCGACGGGGCGAGGCTTCTCGCTGGTCCGCCATCTGGCTCCGGATCTCCCGGTCGTGCCGATCGGCGAACCGTACGAACGTGCCGCCGAAGTGCGCGAGCATTCCCCAGAATGCCAGCACGCAGGCGACATAGGGAATCAGCCAGCCGGCGTTCTCGACGACCTGCAGACCGGTCATCTCGCCGACCTTTCCGTTCCCCAGATCGACCTGGAAATACTGGCTCTGATAGAAGGTCTCGCCGCGGTACCGCACCGGGTTATTCATCCAGATGCGGCCCTTCTGCTCCGCCTTGGTGGCCCGGTCGGTGAACGTCACATAGGACGAATAGTCGCGGGGCGTCTCGCTCGCGGAGTAGTCGATTCGCCGTACATCGTCGAGCGTGAGGTCGTAGGGCTTGTGTTCGAGACGAAACCGCAGCGCCAGCCGCCAGGGTGTGCCCTGCACGTCGAGGGTGTCGCATTCGTTTCGCTCGGCCCCCATGAAGACCCGGGCCTGATCGTTGAGAAACTGGCTGACGAGGTGCGTGCCGAGATTCCGGCCGGTGCCCCGCTCCACGAACTGAAGATACGCCGAGGCGATGTTCGTCTTCGACGACACGCCCCCTTCCGGCGGTCGCGGCATGGCGAGCCAGGTGAGGCCCAGCCCAGCGGTGGCGGGGTTCTTTGCCACGGGCCCCACGCGGACCACGCTCGAGTTGGCGAAATACTCGATCACTCGGATGGTGAACGGCAGCCCGTCGACGACGATTGGTTCGCCTCCTGCCCGCGCCGCCAGTAGGCGGCCCGAGACCGCCGTCACGCGGTCGCTCGCGGCGTCTGCGGACTCGATCACCGCCAGTTCGGTTTCGTCGGTGCGATAGGCGACGCTCGTGGTCTGTCCTTCCACGAGCGCGATCCGCTCCTCGATCTGCCGATCCCCAAAGGCGAACTGGCCCAGCATGAGCAGGCCCACCGCGACGTGAATCAGCACGTTTCCGCCGCGGGCTCCGAACACCATCACGAACCCGACAAGGAGCACGATCGCCGCGACGCTCGACTGGATCAGCTGCCACATGATCCGCAGCCCCGGATCGTTCATCCGCCAAGACTCGCCGCCAGCGAGCACGAGCCCCACGACGATGCCCACGCTCACGGCCGCCGTCCCGAGGCAGGCTGCCACGAGGCGTGACCGGCTGCTCCAAGCCGCGGCAGCCAGCCCCAAGGCGACGGCCACGCCTCCCCCCTGCACCATCCGCCAGACCGTGTCGTAGTCGACGGGCGGCCGGCCCTGCAGGCCGTCGGTGCGGTGGCCGGTGAGGATCACGGCGAGCGTCAGCAGGCCGCCCGCCAGCGACACGAGCGTGCCCCAGAGCAAGCGGCCTCCCCTTGCGGCCACGTGGAAGCGGGTGATCTTGGCGGCGATGAGATTGGCGAGCATCACCAGTCCGATCGTGCCGCCGCCCGGAAACGGAAACCAGCCACGAAGGCTGGATTCGCCGAAGATCGTCACGGGGAAGAAGTCGGAAAACGGAACCTTCGCCACCCAGCTGTTGAAGTATTCGGCCTTGACCTCAGGCAGGTTCTTCTCGTCCTGCGCGAGCGTGCCGACGAGCAGCAGAAACGTGGCCGCAAGAAACATCACGACGGTGATCTTCAAGGACCCGGCAGCACGAAGCAGTTGCCACGCGGCGGCGGACGGCGATCCCGTGCCTACGGCACGGTCGTGCGTGAGCG
>JBPCTA010000380.1:0-4056 GCA_051006595.1 Pirellulales bacterium | reverse complement strand
CTATCCGCAGCTCCTCGCCGGCACGGCTCACGAGACGGCCGCCCTCGATCTCGCCTCCCGGACGTTCGAGTTCGGCGAGTTCCTCGTCGACAAGCTCGGCGTGACGGACGTCGGCGCCCGCTTCCCCCACAAGGTCACCTATCACGACGGCTGCCACGGGCTGCGCGAGCTCCGCATCAAGGATGCGCCCCGGGCACTCCTGCGAGCCGTCCGCGATCTCGAACTCGTCGAGTGCGACGAACCGGAGAGCTGCTGTGGATTCGGCGGGCTCTTCAGCGTCAAATATCCGATGATTTCGACCGCCATGGCCGAGGTGAAGGCAGGTTCGCTCGCCCGCACCGAGTGCGACTACATCGTCTCGAGCGATCCAACCTGCCAGCTGCAGCTCGACGGCTGGCTGTCGCGCCACGGCAAGAAGCCGCAGACGATCCATCTGGCCGAAGTGCTGGCAGGAGCCGACGCATGACACCCGGCGCCGACACCGCACCGCACGCCTTCGAGGCCGAGACGCCCCGCCTCGCCAAGAAAAAGTTTCTGCACGACGCCGCGGAGCATGTCCGCGACACGGGCCATCGGGCGTTCGTCCGCAAGGCCCTCGGCGGCTACTACACCAGCCGCGACGCGCAGAAGGCCCGCTTTCGCGACTGGGAGCAGGCCCGCGACGCGGCGAGCCTCGCCAAGTGGTCGGCCGTGAATCGGCTCGACGAGCTCCTCCCGCGGTTCGTGGCCAACTTCGAGGCCCATGGCGGCACGGTGCACTGGGCCCGCACCGCCGACGAGGCCCGGACGATCATCCTCGAACTGCTGCGGGCGGCGAAGGCGAAGGCCGTCATCAAGAGCAAGTGCATGACGAGCGAGGAGATTCACTTGAACGCCGCCCTGGAGCAGGACGGCTACGGCGTCGTGGAGAGCGACCTCGGCGAGTTCATCCAGCAGCTCCGCGGCGAACCTCCCTACCACTTCGTGTTCCCCTGCATGCACGTCCGCCGCGACGAGATCAGCGATCTGTTCGGGAAACACCTGGGCACGCCGCCGACCGACAGCCCGGAGGAGCTGACAATGATCGCCCGCCGGCACATGCGGCAGCTCTACGTTGACGCCGACGTGGGGATCACGGGGGCCAACTTTCTCGTCGCCGAGACGGGCCAGATCTCGATCACGGAAAACGAAGGCAATGCCCGGCTCACCGCGGCGTTGCCGCGGGTCCACATCGCGATCTCGGGAATCGAGAAGGTGGTGGAGCACCTCGACGACCTCGCCGTGCTCCTGCCGATGCTCGCCACCGCCGGGGCCGGCCAGCCGATGACCTGCTACAACACGCTCTATGCCGGCCCCCGGCAGCCGGGCGAATGCGACGGGCCCGAGGAGATGCATCTCGTGCTCCTCGACAACTCGCGGACGGCGATCCTCGCCGACCCCGAGCAGCGAGACAGCCTCCACTGCATCCGCTGCGGCGCCTGCTTGAATGTCTGTCCGATCTTCAAGAACGTCGGTGGCTTCACCTACGGCACCACCTATCAGGGCCCGATCGGCTCGGTGATCACGCCGCACCTGCGGGGTCTGGCTGATTGGAATCACCTTTCGGGAGCGAGTTCCCTCTGCGGCGCCTGCACCGACGCCTGCCCGGTGCGGATCGACATCCACCATCATCTCCTCCACAACCGCCGCAACGCCGCGCGGAACTCACCGAGCCGGATCGAGCGGCTGGGCCACCGGCTGTTCGTGATGGTCGCCCGCCGGCCGTGGCTGTTCGCGGCGGGGGGCGCGATGTTCCGCAACACGCTCTGGCTCACGAAGAGGCTCAGGCTGCCGCTGCTCCGCGACTGGCTGGCAACCCGCGACCTGCCCGCCGCTCCGGCGCGGAGTTTTCGCAGCCAGTGGAGGACGCGGGGATGAGAAAGGGCGACGCCGACACGACCCGCGACACGGCTCGCGACACCATCATGGCGCGGATCCGCGAGGCGCTCCGGGTTCCGGCACCGCTGCCCCACATGTCGTCGCCTGCGGTCGAGGCCGCGGCGCCGGCCGGATCCCACGGCCTGTCGATCCTGCCCCTGGAGGTCGCCCGGTCGTGGCTCCCGGACGGGGGTGACACGGCCGCTGAACAGCTGGCGATGCTGGTCGAGAATCTTGGGAAACTGCGGGCCGACGTCCATCGGACTGCCGACCTCGCCGCCGCGGCCGATGTCGTCAAAGCCCTGGCGAACGAGAAACACTGGCGGCGAGTGGCCTGGCATGCGCACCCTGCCGTCGAGTCCGTGGCCGCGGAACTCGGCTGCGAGACCTGTCGCGTCGATGCCGCCTTCGACAAGAACACCCTCGAGACCTGCGACGCCGGGATCACGGCCTGCGAGGCGGCCGTCGCCCAGACCGGCTCGATTCTCGTGTCGAGCGCGACCTGCGGCGGCCGCGGCCTCTCGATCCTGCCGCATGCCCATGTCGTGATCGTGATGCTCGATCAGATCGTGGGCACGCTCGGCGATGCCCTGGACCTCGCGCGGACACGGCATGCCGGTCGGATGCCGAGCATGCTCTCGTTCATCACCGGCCCCAGCCGCACCGGCGACATCGAGCGGATCCTCGTCCTTGGCGCCCACGGGCCCAAGGAACTGTTCGTGATCCTCGTCGGCTGATCATTCCTGCGGATGATTCGGCGGGCGACACGAACTCGCGGCCGACGAGCCGGCCGCGCCACCGCTTCGATCGGAACAATCCGACGATCTTCACGTCGAGTGAGTTTTTGGGTCGGCGAAGATCGATCTTCTGAGGGAAGTTTGCCGGCAGCGCAAACCCGACCGATCCCGTCGCCCCTGCGTATTGGGCGACGGTGACGGAAGGGAATGCCGGCCAACCCATTCGGGTTTTCCTGTGCGGTGAGTCGCCACTGGGGGCGATCGCGCCGCGCGGGTGGACCCGGAACGGTGTTTCGCGAAACGACGGGTTTTTTCCTTTCCCTCTGGAGGTTTCCGTGAAGAAGCGTCTGACATTCAGTTTCCTGCCCTGGGCGGCTGCCGCGGGTGTGTGCGTGGGCGGTTTCGCCCGCGGCGCCGATGCGGTTCCGGCTGCTCCGACCCCGGCTGATGGTTCGGTGTTGGTCGGTGCCGCCGACGCGGCCGCTCCGGCTGCCGAGGCCGCCGCCATGGCTGACGACGCCGTCGTCGCCGACGGTGGGGCGTGCACCAAGACGGTGAAGCGTTGGGTGATGGTTCCGGAGATCCGGGACGTCGAGACCACCGAGTGGACCACCGAGGTCCGCGAGCGGTCGATCCAGGTGTCGAAGAAGGTTCCGCGGATCGAGGAGAAGACCCGGAACTACACGGTGATGGTGCCGGAGCATCGCACGAAGTCGGTGAACTACACCGTCAACGTGAACGTGCCGGAGACCAGGACGGTCGAGTACAAGGTCAACGTGCCCTACACCGAACAGCTCGAGAAGAGCTACACGGTGATGGTGCCCGTCAAGGAGGAGAAGACCCGGACGTGGAAGGTCAACGTGCCCTACACCGAGCAGGTCGAGCAGTCCTACACGGTGATGGTCCCGGTCAAGGAGCAGCGGACGGCGACCTACAAGGTCAACGTTCCCTACACCGAAGAGCGGACGGCCACCTACAAGGTGAACGTTCCCTACACCGAAGAGGTTCAGCAGTCCTACACGGTGCGGGTTCCCTACACCGAGCAGATGACGGGCTACCGCACGGTGTCGCGTCGCGTGGCGGTGAAGGGTACGAAGACGGTGACCTGCCGCGGCGGAAGCTGGGTGACCGAGGCCAAGGAGATTTCGGCGAACGGCAAGTATGACGCCGCCGGCAATCCCTGCTGCCCGAAGGTTGTCTGCTGCCGCACGTGGGTCCCTTCGTGCGAGACCAAGGAGATCGCGGTCACCACGTGGAAGACCGAGTGCGAGCAGGTTCCCTTCACCTACTGCGTGACGAAGTCGCGTTGTGAGGAGCGTTCGCGGACGGTCTGCGTTCACAAGTCCCGTTGCGAGGAGCGGACGCGGAACTACTGCGTGAAGCTCTCCCGTTGCGAGGAGCGGACGCGGAACTACTGCGTCAC
>JBPCTA010000379.1:0-7597 GCA_051006595.1 Pirellulales bacterium | reverse complement strand
GTGAGGGTCACCGGCCGGGAGTCAGTGGAGACGATCTGCCGCGCCTGCACCTTGCTTCCCACGGGGTCGTAGGAGAGCTGGTACTCGACGCCGTGGCCGAACGCCGCGTTCTGGGCTGCGGCGCAGTGGAGCACGATGAACGTGGCGAGACCGACCCGGTGGGGAATGAATGATGAACACAACGACGAGCGCATGGAAAACTCCTCTTGGTGGCGGTGCGGCCGACTGCCCCGAGGGGAAGCCGGCCAACCAGAACCGCCGGCGTCGGGTGGCGAACACGTGTTCGCACCTCTCCCAAAAGCGACGGTCAACCTGAACGATGCGTGGACGCGGCGTTCAGGACCGAGGAGGAGGAGCGTCGGGCGCGGTGCCCGCGGAGATGCCGAACTCGTCGGCGACCGCGAGCCGATCGATCAGGTCGACCGTCGGCTCCAATCGAAGGGCGGGGGTCGCTGGAAGGCCAACCGCCGCGCCACAAAAACCGGTGACCAGGCCACCACAGGCGAGCATGGCTCGAAGGACGATCGTCCGCCGAGGAGATCCCTCCGGCGGGTCGCTCGCGGGGCTTGGGTCTGCCTGCGCCGCGATCGCCTTGGTCGCGGGCTCTGCGGCGAGCGAACGATAGTCGGAGCAGACCTCAGGGAGGTCGGCGGCAGCCGGCTCGCTTCGTGCTGCGGCCGCGCAGCATGTCGGCAGGGGAGCCGTCTGAGTCGCACAGCACGAAGCCGGCTCGGCTGTTCGCGGGGCCTTGGCCGCAGCGGCCCGCCGTTCGAGGCTTGCCAGCACTGCTGGAGCGATGTCGTGGGTCCGCGCCCAGGCGAGTGTCTCGGCGGGCGTATGGCAGCAGCAGTTCGAGAAGCACTGCTCCGCGGTCCCACAGCCACACGGCTTGTCCATGCAAGGAAATGGCGTCGAGCGATCCTTACCGCCCAGCTTGGCCGCTGCCACTGGATCGACACGGCCGCCACCGCTCACCCCCGGCGACAGGCTGCCGACGGGGAGCGGCAGACCGGACGTCACGACCGCGTAGCCGACAAGGCTCGCCCATGCCGTGATCTTCGTGGTTCGCGTGGTTCGCATAGACCGATGCATGTCTCAGAGCGTACGGCGAACGTCAGTGGCGGTCAAAAGCCCGTGGTTTCAGGCGATCGCCCCGATTAAAGCGCTGAGAGCGTGCCGATCGCGTCGGCGAGCTCTTCTCGGGCGGCACGGTCCTCGACCGGCTCGAGGCCGATCCAGCCGCGGTATCCCCGTTCCTCGAGCGTTGCGAACACAGCGGCGAAGTCGACCTGACCGGTGCCGAGGATCACGGCGCGGCCGCGGCCCGCAAACGCCCCTGGCACCGCATCGGTCGCATGCACGCTCGCGACATGCGGGCCGAGCGTCTCGACGGCGACGGCGGGATCGTGGCCGTGCACGACGAGCGAGCCGGTGACGATGTCGCAGGCCAGTGACCCTTCCGGGAGGGCGGCCATGAGCCGCGCGAGATCGGCCGGCGCGGCGCGGCCGGCTTCGCCGCAGAGCAGCGCTCCCACGTGCTGGCCGAAGGCGCCGACGTCGGTGAGCACGTCGGTGAGCAGCCGCCACTGCGGGCCCGCCGACTCGGCCGGAATCTCGCCGACGTGGTTGAGCACGATCCCCGCACCGAGGTCGTGAGCCAGTTGCAGGGCAGCCTTGGTCGCGGTGATCCTGCCCTCGAGCCGTTCCGGATCCCCATAGCCGCCCCGCGTGCGGAACGACACGGCGGAGACGACAACGCCCTCGTCGCCCAGCCATTTGCGAATCTGCCGCAGACCCGTCTGCGTGAGCTGTGCGGGATCGAGGCCGTGGCGGGCGTCGAGTTCCACGCCGCGAATGCCGAGGTCACGGGCCACCCGCAGGGCCCGGCGAAAATCGGCGGCCAGCGCCGTCGCAGGCACGGAGAGGCGGGTGGTGTCCATGGTGCGAGATGCGTTCTCCGAATCGCGGGCCGTGAGGCTTCTATAGTATCCTCTCGGGATGCCCGACCTCGCCGTGGTGACCGCCGCCCTCGAACATCTCGCGCCTCTGCGGCTTGCCGCGGCCTGGGACTCGGTGGGTTTGCTGGTTGCTCCGCGGAGCGGCGGGGTGGAGCGGGTGATGACCTGCCTGACGCTCACGCCCGAGGTTGCGGCCGAGGCGGTTCGGGAGCGTGTCGATCTGGTGGTCTCGCACCATCCGTTGCCCTTTCGACCGATCGCTCGGCTCACATCGGCGACCGGGCCAGGCCGCGTGCTGCTCGATCTGATCCATGCCGGGGCGGGCGTCTGGAGCAGCCATACCGCCTGGGATTCCGCAGCCGGCGGGATCAACGATCAGCTCGCCCACCTGCTCGGCCTGGCCAGCATCGCGCCGCTCGAGCCCGACGCGGAGTTGCCTCAGGTGGGCTTCGGTCGTGCCGGCACCGCGGCCGCCAACGCCACGGTGGCCGACCTCGCGGCCCGTGCCGCCCAGGCCCTCGGACTCGAGCATGTTCAACTGGCCGGCGACCCCGCCCGAGCGGCGGGGCGTGTGGGTATCGTCTGCGGTTCGGGAGGCGACTGCGTGGAGCAGGTCTGGCGGGGTGGCTGCGACACGCTCTTCACCGGCGAAATCAAACTTCATCAGGCGACGGAGGCCCTCGCGGCCGGCATGGCCGTCGTGGCGGTGGGCCATCATGCCAGCGAACACTTTTCCATGGCGGTGCTCGCGGAGCGGCTCGCCGCCGCCGTGCCGGGGCTGTTCTGCCAGGCCAGCCGGGACGAACGGGATCCGCTCGGTTGGCTGGCGTGAGTTCGCCAGCCTGAGCCGTTTTTCACGACTGCCGGCGCGTTGCCCCGCCGATTCCGTGCGCTACACTTGAGGGAGTGGTTTTTCCCGGGCGTACGGCCTCCTTTCAAGGCGGGTGCATGGCACGAGTTCTCACGGCGCTGCCGGTGTTCAACGAAGTCGCCCACGTCGAGGCCGTGCTCGACGAAGTGCTCCGATTCACGCCCGATGTCCTCGTCGTGGATGACGGCTCGAGCGACGGCACGTCGGAACTGCTCGCGGCCCGCGTCGCCCGTCGGGGCGATATCCGCGTGGTCAGCCATGCCGTGAATGCCGGATATGGCGCCGGCCTGGCCACCGCGTTTCGCGAGACCCTGGCGGGGCCGTGGGACGCGCTCGTAACGATCGATTGCGACGGCCAGCACCAGCCGCGGCTGATCCCCGACTTTGTGGCTGCGTTGACCGATGCCACCAGCCCCGCCGACATCGTCAGCGGAAGCCGCTATCTGCGCCGGTTTTCGGGCGACAGCGAGCCGCCCGTGGCCCGTCGCCGGATCAATGCCGAGATCACCGCCGAGATCAACGAGCGGCTGGGCCTCGACCTGACCGATGCCTTCTGCGGCTTTAAGGCCTACTCGCGGCGGGCGCTGGAATGTCTGCACGTGACCGAGATGGGCTATGCGATGCCGCTCGAAGCCTGGGTGCAGGCCGCGGCTGCGGGTCTGACGATCGTGGACCTGCCCGTGCCGCTGGTGTATCTCGATCTGGCGCGGAGTTTCGGGGGCGCACTGGACGACGCGGCGACCCGTCTGGCCTACTATCGCCGCGTTCTCGACCGTGCCGAAGCGGCCGTCGTGGCCGTGGGCCGCGACGCATCGGCCTGAGTCGGCCGTCCGCCGGCGAGAACCTCGTTGTCCCGGGGCCCCCGTTGCCGGCAATGCCTACGCCTCGTCGCACCCATCTCCCGCCCGAACCCTCCGGGGCTCGCCTGATCGATCCGCCCGTGGTTCCTGGCCCGGGCACGGGATCGATCGAGGCCCTCGTCGACAACAATCGCCTGCTGCGGACGGCGCTCGACGCCCGGATCGGCGACATGCGGCTCTGGGAACTGGTCGCCGCCACGCGCCGCGAGGTGCTGACGGTCGCGGCCGAATACACGGGCCACTACCGCGATGTCACGCGGCCGGCGGACGTCGCCGATTGGATCGCCCGGCCCGTGATCATGGGCGGCCATCAGCCCGAACTCTTCCACCCCGGCGTGTGGCTCAAGAACTCCGTGCTCGACGCCTATGCGCGGCAGGTGGGCGGCACGGCGCTCAACCTCGTCGTCGATACCGATCGCTGCGCCCGTACGAGCCTGCCGGTGCCTGTGGGTACGCCCGCGAATGCGTCCGTGGAAGACGTGCCCTTCGACGCCTTCAACGGGGAGATGGCCTGGGAGGAGCGGCCGGTGCTCGACGCCGCCTGCTTCGCGTCGTTCGGCGATCGCGCCTGCAGGCGGCTCGAGCCGCTCGTGCGCAGGCCGATGCTTCAGTATTGGTGGCCACTGGTGGTGGATCGCGCCCGGCAGAGCCATCGCATTGGCCTCGGCATCGCCCAGGCGCGGCACATGCTCGAGGAACGATTCGGTCTCGAGACACTCGAACTGCCTGTCAGCGAGATGGTGCGGCTGCCAACGGTGATGGTGTTCATGGGCTGGCTGCTCGCCCATGCGCGGCAGGTGCACGAGTCCTACAACGACGCGCTGGCCGCCTACCGTCGTGAGCGGGGAGTTCGCGGCCACGGGCGGCCGATGCCCGACCTTGCCGTGCGGCACGATTCCGACGGGGAATGGATCGAGGTGCCGTGGTGGATGTGGTCGCGGGACGATCCGCGACGACGGCGGGTGTTTGCGAATACCTCACTGCCCGGCGGCATCGCCCTCTCCGACATGGAGACGCTCCGGGTGGAGCTTCCGATCACCCCCGACACCTCGCCGTCGAAGTGGGTCGAGGCCATGTCGCGGATGGAGGAGCACGCGATCAGGCTGCGTCCGCGGGCGATTCTCACCACGCTGGTCTCGCGGTTGCTGGTGGCCGACGTCTTCGTGCACGGCATCGGCGGCGCGGCCTATGACGGAATCACCGACGACATCGTCCGCCGGCTGGCCGGGTCTGATCCACCACGACATGCCGTGGTGTCGGGCACGCTGCGGCTGCCACTCGAGGGCGTGTTTCCCGGATTCGAGGCCCAGGATCCGGCGAGCCAGCTCGCGGCAGCGCGGATGCTGCTTCGCGACATCCAGTTCCATCCCGAACGACACCTCGAACATCGTGCGTCGGAGTCCGACGAGATCCGCGATCTGATCGCGGCGAAGCGCCGCTGGATCGATACGCATCCCACGGTCACTCTCGCCCGGCGGCGGTGTCGCGAAATCCGCGCGATCAACGAGCGACTGGCGGCGAAGCTCGAGATCCTCAGCAGCCGCACCGTGACGCGAACGGCGGAACTGTCTGTTGCCGTGAAGTCCCGCAATGTGCTGCGATCGCGTGGCGAACCGTGGTGTTTTTTCCCGGAAAACGCGCTCAAAACCTTCCTGCTACTGGAAAACGGTGCAGACCCGGCATAGATTGTCCGCCAACGGACTGGTTTGAAGTTGCTCCACGGAAAGGAGGCATCATGCATCGGGTGGATCGTTTCCCGAAACGGCCGCAGGCAGGAGCCACGGGAGTGCCGGCACGGCGGCTCCGACGGCGGTCATTCCTTTCGCGGGTGTCATGCGTGTCATGGTCGCCCGAGGCAGCCAGCCGTTCTTCGGCGCGGGCTCGTTCCGCAGTGTCCGGTTCCGTGGCGGCCAAGCAGCGGAAGAAGCCGAAAAGCCGGCTGAAAATCAGCACGGCCAGTGGCGGTGTCACTGCCGCCAGCGTCCGCACCGCCGACGCCCCGCGGCCGGCAGGCAGCGTGGTTGTCCGCTCCGCGAAGCCGAAGCCCGTCGAGGCCACGCCTGCACCCGAGGCCGAGTCGGTGCGACTCGCCCACGGTACAGACCGTCAGGGTACCGACCGTCGATCCGCGAAAAAGCCGGCGCTGCGTGGGCTGGCTGTTCCGCCCGCGGAGACCGTTGAAACGCTGGAAATTCGCCCCTCCGGCACCGTCGTCAGCCGCCGGCCGCTCGTGAAGCGGCCTGCCATTCAGCATGTCCCGCATCACCCGATCCTGCCCCTCAAGCCCCCCGCATGGATGCTCGAGGAGTGCCATGTGGCACCGGCTCGGGCCGGCGATCAGAGCGAAATCCTGCAGTTGCTCTCCGGCTTGCCGGCAGCGCCCTCGCGGGCCGAGTTTCATGCGGCCGTCGATCATCCGGAGCACGACTCGGCCAATCGGCTTGTCGCCCGGCTCGCCGGCCGAATCGTGGGGCATGTCGAGATCGTGCCCCGTGATCTGCTCGTGGGTTCGGTGGCGGTGCGGGGCGCGGTCATCGACCGCGTGGCTGTGCTGCCCGAGTGCCGGGGTGCCGGTCATGGCCAACGGCTCGTCCGCGCCGCGGAAGACCGGATGCGGCAATCGGGCGCCGTCGTCGCGCTTTCGCGCACGCGGATCGCTCCGTCGTTCCACGAACTCGGATGGAGCGTGCTGGGCCGCGACTCGGCTACACCAGGTCGCCCCACCGACATTCTCGCGCGGCTCCTCGAAGGCGGGCAGCGGGCAGGCGAGCCGGTGACGATGCGGCAATGGCGACACGTCGAACTCCCAGCCATCCTCCGGATCTACAAACAGAATGCCTCGCGGTTCGTCGGTCCTCTCGACCGCAGCGAAAACTACTGCCGCTGGCTCGTGAGCCGCGGTGCCTTCGACTCGATCATCGTGGCCCTCGTCGGCCAGGATCGCTACGAGTTGCATGAATCGAGCGCGCGGATCGTGGGCTATGCGATTCAATCCGGCAATCGGGTGCTCGAGATCATGGCCGACCCCGAGTTCGCCGGTCTCGAGCGGGAGATTCTGGCGCGGGTCTGCGCCGAAGCCATCGAGAACGACCGGCAGGAGATCATCTTCGAGTCGAGCGCATCCGATCCGCTGCATGCGGCGGTCGCTGGTGGCGAGAGTCTCGTGCAGGGGGGCGATCGGATGCTGGTCGCCAAGGTCTTCCGGCCGCTCGATCTGCTCAACTCGGTGGCGGCCGCCGTGGCAGCCC
Source organism: Pirellulales bacterium (assembly GCA_051006595.1). Taxonomy (GTDB): domain Bacteria; phylum Planctomycetota; class Planctomycetia; order Pirellulales; family UBA1268; genus QWPN01. Next base: position 660 of record JBPCTA010000379.1, on the reverse strand, counting down.
GCGTGGTGGAGGCCGACATCCGCGAGACCGTGGAACTGGGGCTCGATGCCCCCGGATTCCGAGGTTCGATCATCGTGGCCGAGGCCAAGGGTGCCGAGCGGCAGGCCACGGTGCATCCGGGCCGCGTGGGCCGCAGCTACCTGAAGCTGTCCGACGACGAACTGGCTCGACTTCTTCTGGGGCAGTGCGATCCGGCAGAGGCCGCAGCGGCCGGCCGGCTCGAGGCCTCGACCCAAGTGGCGCAGAAGTTGGCGGCGCAGCTCTTCCCACGGACGCCGCTCTGGTGCCCAATGTGGGACGATCTGCCCGCGTAGGGTGGCCTCGGTGAGCCGCAGGGGAAATCCCGCGGACGATCCGTGGTGTCAGCCGCCGCCGGCGAGCCAGGCATCGGCCCACGTGCGGACATGCTCGACACCCTGGCGGTGGCAGAAGTCGCCGAGCGTCTCGTTCGCCTGCCGCTCCGCCTTGAAGTAGGCGAGCACGGCCGTGATCTCGCGGGCAAGATCCTCGAACGGCACGACGTCTTTATAGTGCTCGTTGAGCCGGTCGCCCAAGAGGCGGCCGCCGAGGAAGATCGTGTACTTGCCGGCAGTGCGGCCCACGATGCCGATGTCGGAGTTGTAGGGACGGGCGCAGGCGTTGGGGCAGCCGGTCATCCGC
>JBPCTA010000378.1:0-4275 GCA_051006595.1 Pirellulales bacterium | reverse complement strand
GCTCAAGGGCCTCGAGGGGATCGGTACCCACGACACCGTCGAGGAGGTGCCGATCTTCGCCAACACGCAGGACATGGTCGAACTCTCGTCGCGACTCAAGAGCCGGCTCGGCGGCCTCGACTGGCGAGCCGCGGGACGGCCTCCCTGCCACGGGTTCCTGCTCTCGGGCCACGGCCTCTATACCTGGGGCCACGATCTGGCTGCCGCCCGCCGCCATATCGAGTTTTTTGAGTTTCTCTTCGAATGCGTCGCCCGCTCTCGCAGCCTGGCCCCGGCCTCCGCCGGGGCGGCGGCCCAGGCCGCGACTCGCCACCCGATGCAACACCAACAGTAATCACCGAGTAACCGCCGCATCACCGCTCGCCCGTCACGCCGCAGGAGGTTTCATGGCCATCGTCACCGTCCCCGCCACAGGCCGCCGCATCACCGATCCGGCGGAGATCACGGCGTTTCTCGCCGCCAACGGAATCCGCTACGACCGCTGGCCGCTGGAAGACCGCGTCGATCCGGCAGCCCCGGCCGACACGATCCTCGCCGCCTATGCGGCGGAGATCGACGACCTCAAGCGTCAGGGCGGCTTTGTCACCGCCGACGTGGTGGACATCTATCCCGACACGCCAAACCTGGAAGTCATGCTCGCCAAGTTCAGCAAGGAGCACACCCACACGGAGGACGAGGTGCGGTTTGTGCTCCAGGGCAGGGGCGTGTTTCACATCAATCCCAATGACGGCCAGACCCGTGACGGCCAGACCGGTGACAAGCCCGTGTTCGCGATCGAGGTCTGGGCCGGCGACCTGATCAGCGTGCCGCTGGGCACACGGCATTGGTTCGATCTCTGCGGCGATCGCCGGATCCGGGCGATCCGACTGTTTCAAGACACGGCCGGCTGGACGCCCCACTATCTCGCGGATGGCGTGCATCCGGGCTACGAGCCGCTCTGCCTCGGCCCCGCCTGGGTCGCCGGTTCGGGAAGGTCCGCCCCGTGATCGTGTTTGACGGCCGCGGCATTCTGCTCGACGTCGAGGGCACGACCTCGTCGATCTCCTTCGTCTACGACGTGCTCTTCGAGCATGCAAAGCGGCACGTGGGGGAGTTCCTCGCCGAGCATCGTGACGATCCGGCCGTTCGCGCGGCTGCCGAGGGGCTGGCCCGATCGGCTGGCCTGCCGGCCGACACGCTCGACGCCACGGGGGGCATGGTGCGGATCGCCATGGTGGCCCTCGATTTCATGAACCGCGACGTCAAAGACACCTCGCTCAAGACCCTGCAGGGAATGATCTGGCGGGGCGGCTACGAATCCGGTGAGATCGTCGCGCATGTCTTCGACGACGTGCCCGCCGCGCTCTCCCAGTGGGCCGATTCCGGCTTGGACGTGCGGATCTACTCGTCAGGATCGATCGAAGCCCAGCGGCTGTTCTTCGCGCACACCAGCCACGGTGATCTCACCAACGCCCTCCGCGGCCACTACGACACCACGACGGGTCCGAAACGCGAGGCGGCGAGCTATGCGGCCATCGCGGCCGACATGGGGCTCGAGCCGCGGCAGATTTTGTTTGTGAGCGATGTCGGTCCCGAGCTCGATGCCGCCCGCACCGCCGGCATGCAGACGGTGCTCGCCGTGCGTCCGGGCAATCGCGATCCCGGAGGCCTCTTCAGCCACGAGGCGGTGACCTCGCTCGCCGAGATTGTGACATGACACCAGCGCCGGCGGCCGAAGCCCCGAGGTGCGGCTGCGGCGCATCGACCCACCCGGAAATCGAGGTCGCCCTTCGCGACGCGATCGCGGCCGCCCGCAGCCAGCTCTTTTCGACGACCACTGCGACGGATGCCCCGGCCGTGGCTGACCTCGCCGTGGTCTTCATCTCGGCGGCCTACGGCACCAGCGTGCGACCGGCCTGCGAGTCGCTGGCCGACCTCGTGCCCGCTGCGCATGTCATTGGCACGACTGCCGAAGGCGTGCTCGCCGGCGATGATGAGTTTGAACGCGGCCCGGCCGTGGCGGTCTGGATGGCCCGGCTGCCAACGGCCTGGATCGCGCCAGTATCGCTCGAATACATGCAGACTCCCGATGGCGGCATGTTTGCCGGCTGGCCTGAGGAGCTCGACGGTGACTGGCCCGCCAACGCCACGCTCCTGCTGCTCGCCGATCCCTTTTCGTTTCCCGTCGATGCCCTCATCAAGCGGATGGAGGAGGAGCATCCGGGCGTGCCGATCATCGGTGGCATGGCCAGCGGTGGTATGGAGCCCGGCAGCAACACGCTCGTCGTGGGCCCGCGAACCTATGAATCAGGCGCGGTCGGCGTGGTGATCGGCGGCGGCATCCGCCTCCGGCCCGTGGTGTCGCAGGGCTGCCGCCCGATCGGCCGGCCGATGGTGATCACCAAGGCGGAAGAGAACCTGATCGTCGAACTCGGCGGCCGGCCCGCGCTCGAACGGCTCCGGGAGGTGTATGGCGACCTCGACGATGCCGACCGGCAGCTCGTCCGCTCGTCCCTGCATGTCGGCCGCGCCGCGACCGAATACCGCGACACCTTCCGCCGCGGCGACTTCCTGGTCAGGAACGTCGTGGGCGCCGATCCGGAGTCGGGCGTGATCGCGGTGGGCGACCTCGTGCGCACCGGTCAGACGGTGCAGTTTCACGTCCGCGACGCGGCCAGTGCCGACGACGATCTCCGCAGCCTCCTCTCGGCGCCGTCGGCCGGTCCGCGGCCTGCCGGCGCCCTCGTCTTCACCTGCAATGGCCGGGGTCTGCGGCTGTTCGACACGCCGAGCCACGATGCCCGCTGCGTGCAAGAGTGCCTCGGTCCCCTGCCGACGGCCGGCTTCTTCGCCCAGGGCGAGATTGGCCCCATCGGCAGCCGCACCTTTCTGCATGGCTTCACGGCAAGCATCGCGCTCGTTGAGCGGGCCGAGTAGCTGGCAAATCCCAGCCGGGAAGATGCCTTGCCTCCGCCCCCAAGGCCCCCTATCGTCCTGCCTCCCCCAGGCTTCCGCCTGGGTCGTTCAGGCTCCTGGAGACGGATCGCATGAGGGTCGTGCTCTTTCTGTCGGCGGCCATCGCCATGGCGGCATCGGGCTGCGCGCACAACAAGGCCAATCAATACGCCTACGCGCCGCCGCTGGCGCCCCCCGTCTATCCGCAGCCGCAAACCACCGCCCAGCCCGCGGTCTACCCGACGGCGGCAGCGGCTCCCGGCTTCGTGCCTGCCGCGGCCCCGGCCGGCGGCATGCCGATGATGCCTCCGGTGACGGCTACAGGCGATCCCTGCTGTCCTCCGATGGACGGCGGCGGCATGACCATGCCGGTCGTCTACGAATCCGCGGAGCAGACGCCTCAGTGCCCGCCCGGGCCGTGAACCGCGCGGGATCGCAGCGCCCGTTTTGGCAAACTTCTCTACAGTGTGAAGGTGCCGATCCGCAGTCGCGGCGGCGCTGGAGCACTCATGACGAGCGTCTGGACGATTCCGCAGGAGCGGCAAGCCGAGTTGATGGACGATCCGGCGCTGCCCGTCGGTGAGCACATGCATGCTTTGGCGGCGCTGGCGCGGATCAACACGGTTTCGCTCACGGCTCGGCATCTGGCGGCGGCGGTGGGCCGTCTCCTCCCACGGCGGCCAAAACAGTCCATGGTGGTCGTCGTTCTGGCCTGCGGCATGGGCTGGGCGCTGACAGCCGCCCGCCTGCTCGACGAGGCACTCGATTCGGCCGCCGGCACGCTGCCTGATCCCTTCATCGCCGCAACACGCTACGATACGGCCTACCGCCGACATTTCGCCCCTCACTACGCCCGCTGCCGCTGGATCGCACGACTCGTGCGGCGGCCGCTCGTGGTTGCGTGTGCCGCCGGTTTGGCCAGCCTTATTCCCGACACGGCGGCACGCATCGTGCCGTTCGTCGTCGGCTCCCGCCTTCCCCTGGAGTCCAACGCATGAGCCTTTCGATCCTCGGCATTGGCACCGCCGTGCCCGACCACGCCATCGCCCAGGGCGACGCGGCGGGCCTCGCGCTGGCGTTTGCCAACGCGCCCCCCGGAAGGGAGCGGGCGTTGGCCGCCATCTATCGGCAGTCGGGCATCCGCACCCGCGGGTCGGTGCTGCTGGAGGCCGCGACGGGCGGATTCGACGCCCAGACCTTCTTTCCCGCGGCCGACTCGAGCGAGACCCGGCCCACCACGGGCGACCGCATGGCGCGCTACGCCATCGAGGCGGGCCGGCTCGCGATCATGGCCGCCGGCGACGCGGTGTGCGCCAGTGGCGTGGCGGCAGACGAGTTTAC
>JBPCTA010000377.1:0-5578 GCA_051006595.1 Pirellulales bacterium | reverse complement strand
GATCGTCACGACCGGGCCGGCGGGCGGCCACGTGATCGACCTGGGAAAAATCTTCCTCACGGATCTGCCGAGGATCAGCCGCGAACTGCCCGGCTTTTCCTTCGCCGCCGACCGCTCGACCTGGGCGAGCGTCAAGGGATTTCCGGACAACATCGAACTCCAGGTGGCCGCCACCTACGGATCGGGCAGCTCCGCCGAGATCGACACGGTGCCCGACTCGCGCGGCGCGACGGTCAACGTTCATTACTCGATCAGCCTCCTGCCCCAGAACTCGTACCGGCCCCGCATCGCCGATGATCGCGTGGGCTACTTCGTGACCGCCCTTAAAGACTTCTCGCAGAACGTCGATGAGGATCGCTTTGTCCGGTACATCAATCGCTGGCACCTCGAAAAGGCCGATCCCTCCGCTGCGGTCTCGCCCCCGAAGAAGCCGATCGTGTTCTGGATCGAACGGACGGTTCCCTTTCGCTATCGGCAGCCGATCCGTGAGGGGATCGCGGCCTGGAACGACGCCTTCGAGAAGGCCGGTTTCGCCACGGCGATCGAAGTCCGGCAGCAGCCCGACGTCACCGACTGGGATCCGGAAGACGTCAACTACAACACCTTTCGCTGGATCACCGCGGGGCAGAGCTTCGCGATGGGGCCATCGCGGGTGAACCCCAGGACGGGGCAGATTCTCGACGCCGACATCATTTTCGACGGGGACTTTCTCCAGTTCTGGCGGCGGGAATACGAGACCTTTACCCCGCAGTCGGTGGCGGCCCTCACCGGCGGCCAGCCCGGCACGACGGCCGCGTTCGGCGAGGCCTGTTGCTCGGCCTGCCGGCTGTTCGACGGCCATGCCCGAGAAACGGCGCTCGCGGCCACGGCCCTGGTGGCGAACGCCGCCGGAGGACTTGCCGAGGAGGAGAAGGAGAAGCTCGTGATGCAGGGGCTGAAGCTCGTGGCGATGCACGAGGTGGGCCACACGCTCGGACTGCGGCACAACTTCAAGGGCAGCACGCTCAAGTCGCTGGCCGATTTCAACGACGTGGCCAAGACGTCGCAGACCGGCGGCAGCACGAGTGTGATGGACTACATCCCGGCCAACATCATGCCCAAGGGCCGCCCACAGGGCGACTACTACACCGCGCAGCTCGGCCCCTCCGACTTCTGGGCGATCGAATACGGCTACAAGCCGCTGTCGGCCGGGTCGCCCGAGGGAGAGCTTCCCGAGCTCGAAAAGATCGCCGCCCGCAGCGGCGAGCCGGCGCTCGCTTTTGCGACCGACGAAGACGCGGAGTTTGGCGATCCCGACCCGTTCACCAATCGGTTTGACCTCGGCAGCGATCCGGTGGAGTTCGCGAAGGCCCGCGCGGAGCTGGTGGCTCAGGTCATGCCGCTGATTGCCGACCGCATGACCCAGAAAGACAAGGCCGGCAGGGCAGGGGGCTACGAGCGGGTGCGGCAGGCCTTCGGTGTGCTCCTTTCGACGCACGGGCAGGCGATGAACACCGCCGCGCGGCTGATCGGCGGCGTGGCGACCTCCCGCAGCCATCGCGGCGATGCCGAGGCCCGGCCCCCCTTCGTGGTCGTCAGCCCGGCCAAGCAGCGTGAGGCGCTTGAGCTTCTCGAGAAGCAGATGTTTTCGAGCGGCCCCTTCACCTTTCCGCCCGAACTCTACAACCAACTCGTCGCCACCCGCTGGTCGCACTGGGGCAGCGAGTCGATCGACCGCGAGGATTATCCGGTGCACGACGTCGTCCTGATGTGGCAGGACCGGGTGCTCGGGCGGCTTCTCGACCCGCTCACGCTCGATCGTATTCGGGACGGCGAACTCAAGGTGCCGGCCGATCAGGATGCCTTCACGACGGCAGAGCTGTTTGACCGGCTGACAAACTCGATCATGGCGGAGGTGCATACCGCCGACGCAGGCGACTTCACCAATCGCAAGCCGGCGATCGGAAGCCTCCGGCGCGGGCTGCAGCGGGCCTATGTTTCCCGGCTCTGCGCACTCGTGCTCGGCGGCCCGACGGCCTCACCCGATGCCCAGACCATCGCGGCAGCGGAACTGCGGGATCTCTCGACCGGGATCGAGTCGCTCTTGGCCAAGGGCGACGTGAAGCTCGACGACTATTCGCGGTCGCATCTCGTCGAGCTCGATGCCCGAATCAAGAAGGTGCTCGAGGCGAGCGTCGAACTGTCGCGGCCCTGAGCGGCCGGGGAGGTTCCGTGCGTCTGGTCGTCGCCGTGATCAAGCCCGCGCAGATGGAGACGGTGCGTCTGGCCCTCGCAGCGGTTCAGGTGACGCGGCTCACGGTCTGCGACGTGCACGGCTATGACCGCGAAGCCGACATCGACTCGTTCGCCCAGGAGGTCCTGATCGAGATAGCCGTCAACGACGATTTTCTCGATCGGACCGTCGATGCGGTTGGAGCGGCTCTGGCCGCCGGAGGATGCGGCGGCCGGCTCTTCGTGCTTCCAATGCACGAGGCAGTGCAGATTTATCGGGAAGTTCGCGGCCCTGAGGCGGTGTGACGGCGAGACTGCGGCTCCGAGTCGGGGCGTGGTACGCTGCTATGCATGCAAACGATTCGTGTGCTGCTTGTATCGTCCGACCTGATGGCCACGAGCCGACTGGCGGCCGCCGGCCGTGAGGCCGGAGCGGAGGTGGACACACTTGCCGCGATCGCGGGCACGCCCCGGTCCGCCACCTACGACGTCGTCCTGCTCGATCTCCAGTCGCTGGCGGGTGAACCGGCGGCGTCAGTTGCCCGCGGGAAGATCCTCGGCGGCGATGGAGCGAAGGTGGTGGCTTTCGGACCCCACGTCTGGAAGGAGCGACTCGATGCGGCGATGACCGCCGGGGCCGACGATGCCGTCAGTCGTGGCGAGGTGATGGGCGGGTTCGCAGCGTTGCTGGCCCGGTGGTGTGGCCGGCCGGACGGTCAGAGGGCGTGAGGCGTGGGGTGAACTGTCCAAGCCCAACGCCGTGAGGCGCAGGGTGAAGTCGGGGATACGCCCAGATCCAGCAATTTTCTGCCCGCGGCCTCACGGCCGGTCGGCTTGTACTGGAACCAGCGGCTTCACCGCCGGTCGGCTTGCACGAGGCAGGCCTTGATCAGACGTTCGTACCGGGCTCGTCAATCACGACCTCGTCGAGTTCCGTACCGTCGACGTCTTGACGGAGGAGCATGTAGGCCGCGGTGGCGATCGCCCAGAAGTAGCCCCAGCCGACTGACGAGAGGAGCGTGGCGAGTCCGCGGCTCCAGAACGAGATGGCCCTCACGCCCCAGGAAGCGGCCTCTGATCCGCCTCCTGCGAGGCCATCGAGCACGGCAGCGGTGCGATCAGGCCCCATGCCGAAACTGGCCGCCCACATCGCCAAACAGCCGGTGGCGTCGGCAAAGAGGCCGGCCACTGCCAGGGCGGGAACGGCCACAAGCAGCGCGACGATGCCGTAGAAGGCGTAATGCAGCGGCCGCTGGTAGAGATAGGAAAACGCCGTGGAGATAGCCTGAAAACTGTCACCTCGCTCCACGCCCACGGCCGCCACCATCAGGGGCCAGCCGGCGACGACGCCCACCGCAAGAATCGCCAGCACCACCGCGCCGAGCAGCACGAGCGGCCAAACCGCCCCGGCAAAGGCGAGCCCCCACTCAGTTCGCATCGCGAGGCCCAGCAAGGCACCCGGGATGCTCAGGGCGGCAAGGCCGACGAGCACGAAGACCACGGCATTGAACGACGACAGCCATTTCCGTGAGCCGAAGAGCGTGGCTCCGATCGGTCCCGGCGCTTCCTCGCCCACGAGTTTCAGGGCGACGTGGCGGGTGATCCCGGTGCCAAAAATCGACCAGACGAGCAAGAACCAACCGATCCGGATCCAGGCACCGGCAGTCTGTTGAAGCGATGCGGTCGGCCGAAAAGGAAGGCTCACGAGCGATACGAAGTCGGTCATCGGCCGGGGCAGGAGGCGCATCCAGTCGTGCAGCCATGGTGTGGCGACCCGGCTTGGGGCGAGCGGTGCAGGGCGTACGCCGCCTGCAGCGTCGGGCAGAACCAGACCGCCGTCAGGAGCCGTGCCGAGAGCGGTGACCACGTCGATCCCGGCAAAGCCAAGCTGCGTGGCAGCCGACCATCCAGCCCAGGTCGCCACCGCACCGAGCGCCGCCAGCAGGATCACCGTTGGCGAGAAGGCCGCCCCGGCGGCACGAAACAGGAGCCACCAGGGGAAAGCGTCGCTCCAGCGAACCTCGTGGACGATCGTGCCGGATGGATCGGTCGTAGGTGTCATGTGATCGAGTTCTCGCGAAGGCTGTCGTCCAGGGCCGTGATCCGCCCGATAGCGAGCGGGAGTATACGCGGGTCGGCCGAAATCCGCCGTCAGCCGTCGTCCTCGGCGTCCGCAGCATCGGCCGCCAACTCGCCCGGGCCGGGCTTCCGCGGCTGGGGCACGCCGTAGCCCTCGTCAAGCCATCGCCCCAGGTCGATCAGCCGGCAGCGGTCGCTACAGAAAGGCATCGTGGGCGTTTTCGCCAGATCGACCGTCGCATCGCAGACCGGGCACCGCGGCATGCTCAGCCCTCTCCGGAGCCGGACTTCTTCGGCCCGGCATCCGCCGATGAAGACTTCTTGCCGCCATCGCCCCCGGAGTCGGCGGCGGCACCCTTCTTGTAGGACTCGCTCCGGTAGTCGGTCTTATAGAATCCCGAGCCCTTGAAGACGATCGCACCCCCCGCGCCGATCAGCCGTCGCAACTTCTTCTTGCCGCACTCCGGACAGGTCTTCTTCACGCTGTCGGTCATCGACTGAAAGAGTTCGAAGGCGTGGCCGCAGCCGTCACAGACGTAGTCATAGGTCGGCATCGGTCACCCTCCCTTGGCCACGATGACTTGGGCGGGGCGAACCACGCGGTCGTGGAGTTTGTAGCCACGGCTCGCGGTTCCCACGATCGTGCCGTCCTCGGCGCCGGCCACCGGCTGCTGCAGGATCGCGTCGTGGATCGTTGGGTCAAACGCCTTGCCGTCCGTCTCGATCGTCTGGCAACCGTGACTGCCGAGGAGTTTCTCCAGCTGCTGCGCCGTCATGCGAAACCCCGATTTCAGGCTCTCGACATCGGCGGTCTTCTCGGAGGCCTCGATCGCACGGAGCACGTTGTCGAGCACCGGCAGCAGATCACGGAGCACGTCGATCTCGCGATACCGCTGCGCGTCGTCATATTCCCGGCGGGATCGCTTGCGGAAGTTTTCGAGTTCGGCCTGCGACCGCAGCACGCGCTCCTGCAACTCCGCGATCTGACTCGCTGCATCGGGGGCGGCACCGCCGGTTTCTTCTTCCGAATAACCGTCATCGGAAACGCCGTCCGCCACCGCCTCGCTCTCGTTCTCATTCTCGTCATTGATCATGATGCATGCTCCTCGCTGCTCTCGCCGTGATGTCCTTCACCGTGAGTTTCCTTGGCCTGGAAGTATTCGGCAAGCCTGCTGAAGAACGACGAACGCTTCGGACTCACGGCCGCATGCTCCTCGTGGGCGAGTTCCCGGAGCAGTTCCTCGGCCCGTGGCGAGAGGGTCTTCGGCACCTCTACATGGACGTGCAC
>JBPCTA010000376.1:0-3055 GCA_051006595.1 Pirellulales bacterium | reverse complement strand
ACGGTGGTCTGTGCGACCTGCAGCGACGCTGCAGCGACGCTGCTCGACGCTCCCTCCGACCCGCCGCACGTGGCCGTTCTGTCGGACTACGCCGAGCCGCTGCTGGAGGGATGCGGGACGGTGCCGGCGGGCGCCGTCCGTGTGGTCGGCAAGACTGAGCCCTCTCCGTTCATCGTGGCCTGCGTGCCGTCGGCCATGGACCATGCGATCCGCGACACGCTGAGGCGGGCCCTCCTCGCCTTGAGCGACCAGCCGGACGTCTGTGCGGCGCTCGAGTCGAAGGGCGGGTTTGTGGATTGGGATCTCATCGGCCGCGACTGGCCCGGCTGGCGCGGGCCACGGCGCGACGGATTCGTGCCGGGGCTGCCGACCCGTCTGCCCGACACGGCAACCGTGGTGTGGCGTCGCACGCTCGCCCGCTCGGGGCTCGGCGGGGTGGCTGCTGTGGGACGTCGTGTGGTGATCGGTGATCGCAATGATGCAGATACGCACGACGTCTTCCGCTGCTTCGACACCGAGACCGGCGAAACGATCTGGGAGCACGAGTATGAGGCGCAGGCCGCCCTTGACTACGGCAACTCACCGCGGGCAACACCCCTCATCGAGAACGGCAGGGTGCACCTCCTCGGGGCGATGGGGCATCTTCACTGTGTCGCGGTCGAGAGCGGCGACCTGCTCTGGAAAAGGCATCTGGTCGATGACTATCGCGTGCCGGAGTCTGCGCTCTCTGCATGGGGCTACTGCTCGTCGCCATTGATCGCCGCGGGCAGGCTGGTCGTGAATCCCGGAGCTCCGGAGGCTTCGCTCGTTGCCCTCAATCCTGCGACCGGAGCCGACGTCTGGCGGAGTCCGGGGCGACCGGCTGGATATGCCTCGTTGATCGCGGTGCATCCGGCGGCCGGCCGTCAGATCGTCGGGTACGATCGCGAATCGCTCGGCGGCTGGGATCTCGTGACCGGAGCGCGGCTGTGGTCGCTCGCGCCGAGATCGGTCGATGATTTTCGCGTACCGACTCCGGTGGCACTTGTGGGGAAGTCCGATCCTGTCAGGGTTGCCGTCTCATCGGAAACCGCCGGTACCTCGATCGCGGTGATCGGTGACGACGGCACGGCGACGTGGGACGAGGACTGCCGCTCCGACGAACTCGCATGCGAGATGTGCACTCCAGTGCAGGTCGCCGGCTGGCTGTGCGGCGTTCAGGATCGATTCGTGGCGATCGACTGCGGAGGCGATCCTGCCCATGCCTTCGAGGACGAGGATGAGTCGTTTGCGACCTATGCCGCCGTGGTCTCGGGTTCTGCAAACGTGCTGACGGTGGGGAACGACGCGCGGCTCACGCTACACTGCCTGGAGCAAGGCGTCTGGAGCCGGTCCGGGCAGATGAATATCCTCGACGAGCCGCCTGCTTCCGCCCCCCTGTATGCCCATCCGGCGTTCGTGGGAAATCGCGTGTTTATCCGGACGGATCACGAGCTGCTCTGCATCGTGCTCGCACCGCCTGAGGATGCCGCCGCCGGGGCGGAAGACTGACCCTTGTCCGGTGGTGGCGGGGTGTGACCCGAACTGACCGGCTTTTCCCCGAGTCTCGCGCATCGGTCAGTCCGAGCCCAACGCCACGAGGCGTGGCCCCGCACAAGCCCAACGCCGTGAGGCCTGGGGTGAATCCGGGACGAGCATGAACCCACAGGACTTTGCCCGCGGCCATACGGCCGGTCGGCTTTCACGTTCATGGACAGACCCGATCCGTGCACCAGGGCAGCTCGCGGCAGTTGCATGATCGATCCTCTCGGCACGACCGTCACAGTCGCAGCACCTGGGCCGTGATTTCCTCGCCTCGTGTGTGACACGCAGCGGCGTGTCGGCAACTCATCTCCTGACAGCCAGGGCCAACGGAGGGCCAGGCATGCGAGGAACTTCTTCCCAGGAAAGACCAACACCATGGATCCCCAGATCATTAGCTGGATCGTGAGCCTCATCGCTGGTGGCGCCGGCGGCAACATCGTCGGCACGCTGCTCAAGAATCGGAATCTTGGCCCGATGCTCAACACGGTTCTCGGTCTTGTGGGCGGCGGGATCGGCGGCAAGGTGCTGCCGATGCTCATCCCGGCTCTTGCGCAGCTCACCGGCGGAAGCGAACCCAACACCATCGCGACGGGCGGTCTGTCGGCGATCGTGGGCGCCCTGCTGCCCCTGATCGTCAGCTTCCTCAAGAAGCCGGCAACCGCTGCCTGATGCGGATCGCGTGATTGCCAAACGACCGTGAGGCCGTGGGGTGGCCAAGGTGGGGCGGAGCCCATCTTCGGTTCACCCCACGCCTCACGGCGTTGGGCTTGTCATCGGCAGCCTGGCAGCCGACCACGCCTTGAAGCCTCCGACGAGGTCATGCACGGCCGCGTGGCCCAGGTGCTGCAACAGGCTGGCGGCGATCGCCGAGCGATAGCCCCCCTCGCAGTGCACGACGACCGGCCTGTTGGCGGGAATCTCGCCGAACCGTTCGTCGAGATGCGTCAGCGGGATGTTGAGACTGCCGACGATGTGGCCGCCGGCATGCTCGGCCTCGCTCCGCACGTCGATCACCAGCGGATTTTCCGTCAGTTCAGTCCGCGAGCCGCCGAGCCATTCGGCCAAGGCGGCCGCGGTCACCCGCTCGGTTCGTTCCATCAGATCGTCGCGGGAGGCCAGCGCGTTCATGCCACCGGCCAGATAACCGCCCACGTTGTCGAAGCCGATCCGGCCCAGCCGCATCACGGCTTCGGCAGCAGGGGCATCGTCTCCGCTCTGGCCTCCGGCGTCGGCGATCACGATGATCGGCCTGTCGTGGGCGAGCATCGAGCCGGCCCACGTCGCGTATTTCCCACTGAGGGCGATGTTGAGGGCTCCCTTGAGATGGCCCCCTTCGAAGTCGAGCCCGTCACGAACGTCGAGCACCTGGGCTCCCGACTTCTGCAGCGCGAGCACGTCGTCGAGCGACAGCGGCTTGAGCGTCTGCTGCATCGCTTCCTCGAGCGATGCCCGCTCCTTTCGTTTCAGGATTGCATCGTGCTCGACGTTGTCG
>JBPCTA010000375.1:0-3831 GCA_051006595.1 Pirellulales bacterium | reverse complement strand
TGGCCTACGGCCGACGTCAACGAGGCGGTCTATCTCACGAAGGCCCGGCACGCGGCCGATCCGACGTGGGCCGCCGGCGATTTCTTTCTGGAGACGCCCGATGCGCATGGCGTGTTTTACCTGCTGATGGGGCCGCTCGCGGCGGCGCTGCCGTTGGAGCAGGCTGCCTGGATCGGCCGGATCGTCGGCTGGGCGGCGGTCGCCGTCGGGTTTCGGCATGCGGCCGTGCCGCTTCTGAATTCGGGCTGGGGCCGCGTGGTGGCGGCGGCCCTGTTCTCGCTTGCCCTCCGTCATACGACCGCTGCCGGCGAGTGGGTGATCGGCGGCTGCGAGGCCAAAGTCTTCTCATGGGCTTTCGTGCTCGGCGGCTTCGGCGAGATCGGTCGGGGGCGGTTTGCTTCCGCGGTGGGCCTCTGTGGTGCGGCGACGGCATTTCATCCGATCGTCGGCGGCTGGGCGCTGGTGGCCACGGTGGCGACGTGGCTGTCCGTCGGCCGGCCCGTGCCGGCGGCCGGTCGAGCCGCTGCCGCGGCGGCCGTCACCCTTGGCATGGCGCTGGTCGTCGTCGGAATCGTGCCGGCGCTGGGCCTCACCGCAGGGGCCGATCCGGCAGCCCGCGCCGAGGCGACTCGCATCTATGTCGTCGAGCGGCTTTCGCACCATCTCCTCGTACGGACGTTTGCCGATGGGATGGTCGCCCGACACGTGCTCGCCGTGATGGTCTGGTGGCTGCTGCACCGGCTGGTCATCCCGACCGAGGCCCGCGGAAGGATCGCGATCATGACGGTGGCCGCGGTCGGCATCTCGGTCGTCGGATGCCTCATTTCCTTGGCCGAGTGCATCGCCCCGGTCGCAGCGCTAGGCCTGCTGCGGTACTACTGGTTTCGGCTCGCCGACGTGGTGGTGCCGTTTGCCCTCGCCACGACGGCGACCGCTGCGGTCGAGGAGGATTTCGTCTGTCGCCGGCTGTGCGGCCTGCGGCCCGCGTTCATGCGAGTGGCGGTCGTCGCGGTGATCATCAGCGACGTCGCGGTGCAGAGCTTCCACTGGCCCTTGCCAGGCCGCACGGCCGTCGCTGCCCGCAGCGATTCGAAGGTGTTGGCGGGCCCGTGGGCCGACGCCTGCGACTGGATTCGCATGCACACGCCCGCCGAGGCCCGCTTCCTCACGCCCCGCGGCGCGGCGAGCTTCACGTGGCGAACGGGCCGTCCGGAAGTGGTGTCGTGGAAGAACAGTCCCCAAGACGTCGCCTCGCTGATCGAGTGGCGGAAGCGAATCACCGACTGCTTCTCGCATACCGGCGGGCTCACCGACATGGAGAAGTCGACGGTCTCACTGGGCGTTGGCCGGCTCCTCGCCGCGGCCACTCGCTACGAGGCTGATCATGTGATCGTGCCGCTCGATGCCCCGCTCATCGAGACACTTCCAGGAGAGCGGCTGTATGCCAACGAGGGCTATGCCGTCTATCGGCTCACTCTTGGCGAGTCACCGACTCCAGTGACACGTTGAGCTTCTCCGCCTGCAGACGGATGACGTGCTGGAATGCCGGAAAGGGATACTTGCGTCCGCGGCTCACGGCCCAGAGATAGGTGGAATCGACCAGTTTCTCGGGGAGTTGGCCCTCGTGCACCCGTTGGACGACCGCCTTCACAAACGCGACGTCACCGGCCGCCTTCACCCGCAGGCCGGTGGTGAGCCGGTCTTCGAGCGATGCCACGCCTCCCGGAACGGTCTCGGGAGGTTCGCTCCGTCCCGTGACCGTGGGGCAGGCGAAGATTGCGACCATGGCGAGCATCAGCAGGTGGCGGCGCATGGTCCGGCTCCTCGAAGGTGGTGGCTCACGTAAACTTCGCGACTGCGTACGATTTCTTGCCCGAGCGAAGGACGAGCGTGGAGGTGCCGGCGAGATCGCGGGGCGTGAGCCGATGGCCGACGTCGGCGATCCTCCGATTGTTGACGTAGGCGCCTCCCTGTTCGATCGTGCGACGGGCGGCGCTTGCGGTCTGAGCCAGCCCCGTCGCCTTGAGGGCTTCCGTGAGCGGCAGCCCGTCGCCGTCGAGCACGGTCCGGGGAAACTCGTGACTGGGTACGTCGGCGAAGATCTCGGAGAGCGAGGCATCGTCGAGGCTCGTGATTTCCGCACCGAAGAAGATTTCGGTGGCCTGCCGGGCCGCGGCCAGGCCCGTCTCCCCGTGGACGAGCCGCGTGAGCTCGTGCGCGAGCCGCTTCTGAGTTTCGCGGGCGGCCGGATTCGCGGCCCGCTTGGCGTCGAAGTCGGCGATGTCCTCGAGCGGCAGTTCCGTGAGCCGGAGGAGGCACCGGCCAGCATCGTCGTCGTCGAGGTTGATCCAGTACTGGAAGAAGCGATACGGGCTCGTGCGGCGGGGATCGAGCCAGATCGCTCCCGAGGCCGTCTTCCCCATTTTCGTGCCGTCGGCCTTCGTGAGCAGCGGACAGGTGATGCCGTGCAGGTCGCGGGATCGCAGTCTTCGGCCGAGTTCGATGCCGGCGGTGATGTTGCCCCACTGGTCGCTGCCGCCGATTTGCACGCGGCAGTCGAGGGCGTCGGAGAGATGCACGAAGTCCCACGACTGGAGCAGCATGTAGCTGAACTCGGTGTAGGAGAGGCCGCCGTCGCGATCGAGGCGGCTCTTGACGGAGTCTTTGGCGAGCATCTGGGAGAGCGGCACGTGCTTGCCGACATCGCGGAGAAACGCGAGATAGCCGACCCCCCGCATCCAGTCGGCATTATTGACGACGTGCACGCGGTCGCCCGCCGTGGCGAGCACCGCGCGGATCTGCCGCTCGACGCCGGCGATATTGGCGGCCAGTTCATCGGGGGAGAGGAGATTCCGCTCTTCGCTTCGGCCACTCGGGTCGCCGATCATGCCGGTCGCCCCGCCGACGAGGGCAACGGGCTCGTGGCCGGCGCGAGCCACGCGGCGGAGAAGCAGCAGGGCGACGAGGTGGCCCACATGGAGGCTGTCGGCCGTGGGGTCGAAGCCCGCGTAGACGCGCCGGCCCGGCGTGGCGAGCCAGTCGCGGAGGGCCGCGGCGTCGGTCGACTGGTGGACGAGGCCGCGGACCTCGAACTCCGTGAGCAGATCGTGGGGCATGTCGCTACCGCCAGAGGTCGCCGTCGGCGAAGGGATGGGCCGGCCCGCCGAGTTTCGGAGCAGGCAACGCCTTGAGGGCCTGCTCCGCGAGCCGAAGATCTTCGCGGCAGGTGATCTTGAGGTTGATGGGCGATCCTTGCACGACCGTCACCCGGTGGCCGAGCGCTTCGACCACGCTCGCCTCGTCCGTGGCCTGTCCTGCGGGGTGTGCCGCGAAGGCGCGGGTGAGCAGATCGCGGGAGAAGACCTGCGGCGTCTGTGCCTCCCAGAGGCCGGTGCGGTCAACCGTTTCGGTGATCGTCTGATCCGCGGCGACCCGCTTGAGCGGGCCCACGACCGGTATCGCCAGGATGGCGGCCCCGGTGCGGACACCGGCTGCGAACACGCGGTCGATCCACGCCGCCGCAAGGCAGGGCCGGGCCGCGTCGTGAATGGCGACCATGTCGATGTCGTCGGCAAGTTTCTCGAGGCCGTTGCGGACGGAGTCGGCCCGCTGGGCTCCCCCTTCGGCGAGCGTGATGCCCATGAAGGCGAGATTGGCTCCGAACTTTTCCACGAACGCCTGTCGGTCTTCCGGCGAGACCACGACGACGACCTGCTTGACGTCATCACGATCGATGAACTTCTCGGCCGAGTGCAGCCACACCGGCCGGCCCGCCAGCGGGGCAAACGGCTTCTTGTAGTTCGCGTCCTGGAAGCGGCTGCTCTGCCCGGC
>JBPCTA010000374.1:0-3738 GCA_051006595.1 Pirellulales bacterium | reverse complement strand
AGTACCCCCACGGGGAGTCGAACCCCGGTTTTCGGACTGAGAACCCGACGTCCTGGGCCACTAGACGATGGGGGCGTGTACTGACCTTGATTACCTGTCGTTCTAGCAGTGTCGGATGGGCTGTCAAGCAGACTTGAGCCGCACGCACACGGCCCGCGCGACCCGTTCTCACACGGCAAAATTGGCTCGTCTGGGAGACGCTCGGCTACCGCCGCAGGCCGAAGAGCTTTGACCGGTTGCCGCGGGACCGGCCGATCACGAAGCCGATCCCGCAGGCCACCAGCGACGCGGCAGCCGTCGCGATCCAGAGCCGTCGAGTCGCCTCTCGTCGCGCCCGTTCGCGATCGACCGCGGCGCGGAGATGCACGGTCGCATCGTGCAGCCGGCCACTCGTGATTCGCGCCGTCGTGGACGGTCGCACCGGCCATGCCGACGGTGTGCCCCGATCGGCCCCGCCACCGAGCAAGACATCGCCATCCGGACACGCCAGCGGTGAGGGCATTGTTCGTGAACCAGCCGAGAGGAGCGATTCCAGTTGCTCCACCGCCTGCAGCATGGCCTGCGGCGAATCGAATCGATCGGCCGGCCGCTTGGCAAGCAGCCGATCCACGATGTCGCATAGTCCCGCGGGAAGGTCGGGCCGCACCACTGCCAGCGGCACGAGCGGATCCTTGAGGTGCGCCATCACCACGGCGACAGCCGATGGACCAGAGTATGGCGGGCGACCTGCGAGCAAGTGATACACCGTCGCGCCGAGTGAGTAGAGATCGCTGCGGGCATCCACCGCCCTGCCCTCTCCCTGCTCCGGGCTCATGTAGAGCGGGGTGCCGAGGGTCATGCCATCTTGCGTGAGGTCGAGGTTCTCGGACATCACGCGGGCCAGGCCGAAGTCGGCCACCTTCACCTCGCCGGCGGGCGTGAGCAACAGGTTCTCGGGCTTGATGTCGCGATGCACGATGCCCTGCTCCGCCGCCCGGGCGAGCGCCGAGCCCACCTGCGCGAGAATCCAGACCGCCTGACCGGCAGCGAGTGGGCCCCTGGCCAAAAGCCATGCCTTGAGCGAGGGGCCGGCGACGTATTCCTCGGCGAGAAAGTGCACGCCTTCCAGAAAGGCCACCTCGTGGATCTGCACGATGTGCCCGTGCACCAGCGAGGCCGCGGCCCGCGCTTCCTGCTCGAAGCGTTCGACCGCCGCAGGATTTCGGGTGGTCTCGGCCCGCAACACCTTCACGGCGACCTGGCGGCCGAGCGAGGTCTGCTCCGCCAGATAGACATCCGCCATCGCGCCACTACCCAGTCGGCGCACGAGCCTGTATCCTCCCAAGCTGCGCCCGGAAAGATCCTCGTCGACGACACGTCCTGCGGGATGCGAGTCCATCGGGAATGAGTATCGACGGGCCGCAGCAGACCGGCAAACCGCCGGCCGCAACCCGCCCGCATTTCCCCATTCCGGAGCCCACCATGGCCAAGCCCTCTCCCGCCGAACTCCAAGCCGCCGCCAAAGCCGTTGACCTCGCCGGTTTCGACTACCAAGTCACCCTCGACACCTCCCTCGGCGCCATCCGCCTGCAACTCGACCCGGCAGTGGCTCCCGGCCACGTGCGCAACATGGTGGCCCTCGCCGAGAGCGGCTATTACGACGGCGGCTGCTTTCACCGGATCATCAAGGGCTTCATGATCCAGGGCGGCTGCCCCGAGGGCACTGGCACCGGCGGCCCGGGCTACAAGATTCCGGCAGAGTTCAACAAGACGACGCACGAGCCGGGCGTGCTCTCAATGGCCCGCACCAGCGATCCCAACTCGGCTGGCAGCCAGTTCTTCATCTGCCTTGAGCGGGTGCCGCACCTCGACAATCAATACACGGCCTTCGGCAAGACGGCCGATGCCGCGAGCCTCGACGTTGTCAAGGCGATCGGCAGCGTGCGCACCGGCGCGAGCGATCGGCCCGCGGAGCCGGTGATCATCAAGAAGGTGACCGTCACCCGCACGCCGAAGAAGTGATGCGCCGCATGCTCGGCATCATGCCCGTCGGCCGCCGAACAGCGTCTTGCATCCGAGAATGACCAGCGCCAGGCCGCCGGCGGCGGAGAGCATCGCCGTGCGGTGGAGGTAGGGATCCGGCAGCCACGGCGGCAGCCCCATCCCGGCGAAGGGTGAGGCTTCGGATTGCGGACTCGTGGGAAGGGCGGTGGCCACGGGCCAGCCCGGCGGTGGGCCGGTTACGGCCGGTGGCATCGCTGAGGGCATCGCAGCCACCGGCGCGGCCACGTACGTCGATCGTTGAATGCTCTCCGAAACCGGGGTGGCCGCGATTCGGTCCGTGGGCGGGGCATTGCCGATCCCGCGATCGATCACGCGGGCGTCGGAAAATTCGGCGATCGGTGTGGGTGTAAACCCGCCCGAACCGACCGAGGTGAGAAACGCCCGCACCCGCGTGGAGCAACTCCCGATCGTGCGGCCTTCATTTTGGCCGAAGAGCACGCCGGCGAGTTCGCGCTTCTCGTTGAAGATCGGTCCGCCGGAGTCGCCCTGTCGCGCGGTGGCTTTCAGTTCCACGAACTCTTTGGCGTAGCCCGTGCCCGGCGAGAGATACTCGGTGCACTCGCCCGCCTCCTCCCGGTAGACGCCCCGACCAAAGCCGGCGATCGTGAGCCGTTCACCGATCTGGGGCGGCATCTGGGCGAGGGCAATCGGCGTGGCCGTGGGCTTCCAGACCACGATCGCCGCGAGGTCCCAGGCCTCATCCCACCGCACGACGGTGCCGGCCGACTGAAATCCGTCAGGAAACTGCACGAGCACCGCCGAGCGACTGTCGCGCACCACGTGCCAGTTGGTGAGGACGAGGCCCTGCGAGCGATTTACATCGACCAGCACGCCCGATCCCATCGAGGCCCCTGACGAGTCCGGGGCCACGATCCGGGCAACGGCCGGATGGGGCGTGTGGCCGGTCAGCATGTAGTCGGCCAGATTCTACGGCGACCAGGTCGTGGTCGGATTGCCAGTGAGACCCCAGCCCCAGAACGAGTTTTGAGCCACGGCCGGCCGACCGGCAGCGACCGCCGCGCCCACGATGAACGCGATGGCCACCAACCCCGTCGGGATCGGGCTGCCAGTGCCGTGTCGCATGGTTGCCTCCCGCCCGGTTGACCCGGGCTTAGCGACTCAGACCCCGGAGGGCCTGCCGGCGCAGTTCCCGGTCGAGGATCCGCCGCAAGAGTTCGCGACGGAGGAGCTCGCGTTGGCGAGCCTTATCGTCGCTGGCCGACGCCCCGGCTCGCGATGAGCGCGCAAGCAGGCCGTGCTGATGAGTGATCATGACCGCAGTTCCTCGTCGTGCAGGTCCCGGCCAGGCCCGCAACGAGAGTCATCGGCTCGCACCATCGCTCGAGAGATGCAAAAAACCCGACGGCTGGGCGACCCGCACAATCCGCAGGGTCTGGCGGCACATCTGCCCGGTGCTCTGCCGGAGAGCTGCGACGGGCTCGCTCAGCGACCGCTGACCGGAACGGTGGGAACGATCAAAAACCCGTCGGCTGCCAGCGCCCGGGCCAGGGCCGCCACATGATCGTGGCCGGCTGTTTCCACGGTCACTTCCACGCCCGTCGAGAAGACGTCGGCGCCGGAAAACGCCCGGTCGTGCACGATCTCCCGCACGCTCGCCCCCGCGGCCGCAATCGCAGCCGTGAGCCGGGCGATGCCCCCGGGGCGGTCGCTGATCTGCACCGCGAACCGCCAGCG
>JBPCTA010000373.1:0-3625 GCA_051006595.1 Pirellulales bacterium | reverse complement strand
GGTTGAGGCCGAGGTCCGCGACTTCTTCGGCGAGATCGTCTTCGAGACGGTGATCCCGCGGGATGTCGCCGTCTCGGAGGCTCCGAGCCACGCCCAGAGCGTTCTCGACTATGCGCCGCGCTCGCCGGGAGCACGGGCCTACACCGAACTCTGCATGGAGGTACGAGACTGTGAGTAAAGAACGACGCCTGGGACGTGGGCTCGAGGCACTGCTCGGACGGGCCGGACTCGACGCCACGCCGGCTCCGGCGACCCAGGGCACGTCGGCCCTCGCGGCCCAGCCCGCCCGCCCGGCGACGGCGGCCGGTCTCGGCTCCGGTGCCGCGCGGCTCATGCTGCACGCGCCCGACGAGGTCGAGCAGGCCGCCGCAGCGCTGCCCACGAACGAGATCGCGCCGGCACGGATCGATCCGAATCCCTGGCAGCCGCGCAGCATCGTCGACGACGCCGACCTCGCCGAACTCGCCGCCAGCCTCGGCGAGCATGGGCTGGTGCAGCCGATCGTGGTGCGGGCGCGGGGCGACCGCTTTCAACTGATCGCCGGCCAGCGGCGGCTCGCGGCGGCAAAAAAACTGGGCTGGGAGAAGGTGCCTGTTCGCATCCTCGATGTTGACGACCGGCAGATGTCGGAGATCGCGATCGTCGAGAACCTCCAGCGACGCGACCTCGACGCGCTCGAGAAGGCGGCAAGTTTCAAGCAGTATCTCTCCACGTGGAGTTGCACGCAGGATGAGCTGGCCAAGCGGCTCTCGGTGGATCGCTCGACCGTTGCCAACTTGATCCGGCTGCTCGAGCTCCCCGCCGGTGTCCAGTCGCGGCTGCGGGCCGGCACGATCTCGATGGGCCACGCGCGGGCGCTCCTGCCGCTCGGCGACGAGGACGAGCAGGTTCGACTCGCGGATCGCGTGGCGACCGAGGGCCTGTCGGTGCGGGCGATCGAGGCGGAGGTGCAGGAAATCATTCGCCGCGAGGAGGCCGACGACCTCGGTGCGACGGGCGGTGAGGAGGCCGACGACGGCGATCTGGTGGGCCACGAAGGATCGGCCGGCGTGCCCTCGGCACCGAAGCGGAAGCCCGGTCGGCCGGCGACCCGGCGATCCAGCCAGGTGGCGGCGGTGGAAACACAGCTGCGGCGGGCACTGGGGGTGAAGGTGGTAGTCCATGCCAACGGCAGGGGGGCGGGCCGGATCGTGATTCCGTTCACCGATCTCGACGAGTTTCAGCGGCTCCTCGACCACATCACCGACTGATCCCTGGTGGGGCGTGGTTCGCCCGCGGCCGTGCTACACTACGGCTCCTCGGAGCGTAGCGCAGTTGGTAGCGCGCTTGGTTTGGGACCAAGAGGTCGAGAGTTCGAATCTCTCCGCTCCGATTCGATCAGCAGCCGGGCTGCGTGTGCCGGGCTGGGTGTGTTGTTCACCTGTCACGATGGTCGTTGCCAACCATGACTCCATCCAAGACGCCAAGACTTTCGAATGCACTGCTGCTGGTGGCGATGCTCGTGGCAGCGCCTTCCATGGCGATCGGGCAGGTCACCCTGACAGAGTTGGGCGCCGCGAATGCGGTCCGCAATGACATGATGTCAAACTCGGCCGGCGCCGCGACGGCTGCCGCGCCGGAGGCTTCGCGGCCCGGTTCAACGGCGTTCGCGAGTCCGCCGGTCAGCTACGGTATGAAATACACGCTTTCGTATGCCCTCGCAGGCCTGCTGCTGGGCCTTGGCATGTACCTCGTCTGTCGGCCGAGCCACCGCCACGAGGCGGATTGATCACGGCCCGCGGCGGCGAGAGGCCAGGCTGGTGAACGTCGCGATTCCGAGGGCGACGAGCGCGATGGCCGACGGCTCCGGCACCGCAATCGGTGCGGTGGCTGGCGGCGACGTGGCGCCCGGCGAGAGGGTGGCACCGCGGCCGAAGACGACGTCGCCGGTGATCGTTCCGTTTCCGGAAATGACCTGGCCCGCCGGCACGATATACCCGGCAGGGAGGGCAGCGAGATCGAGTGTGGCTGCCGCCGTGACGATGACCGCCGAGGCGGATGTAACGGCGGCGGTGTCGGTGACGACGAGTCTGCCCGCATCGATGGTCACGGGCCCGACCATTGCGTTGGCCCGGTCAAGCACGAGCGCGCCCGTTCCGGACTTCGTCAGGGATGACCACTCCGTGCCGATCCAGCCCCGGCCCGCCTGCCCTTGGGTGCGGCTGCCGGCCGTGACGTCGATCACGAGTTCGCGAGGCGACGAGGGCGTGGAGAGCGGCTCAAACCAGATCGCGTCGGCCGAGAGGCTGCCGGAGGTTCCGCCGAGGGTGACGATCGCAGGCTGCTCGGGCGCGAAAGCGTAGCTGCCCAGCGACACCCACTCTCCTCCCTGCGACCGCTGATCGACCGTTACCACGTGCGGGCCGTCGGCAGCCTCGATCGTGTAGGCAGCGGTTGCGGCCCGGTCGGTCGTCGCCGACCAGCGGGCATGCACCTGCATCGTCCCGGCTTCCGGCAGGTAGGCCGCCCAGCGGACCGTCGATGTCGAGCCTCCAATGCCGACGAGGCTCCGGCCCTGATAGGTGGAAGCGCTGCTCATGGCCGTCCAACCGGCACCCCTCGGCAGCGCCGCCGGATCTGCGTCGTCGAGCACCCAGCCCGGCCCGGGTGGCGGCGAAGGCAGGTTTCCCAAGCCTGTTTCCGCCAGAAAGCCCGTCAGATCCTTGCCGTCTCCATACCAGCGCCGCAGTTCGAACAGGGGCGTCGATCGGGTGTTGAGCCCCTTCGTGGTCGTCATGCCGGTCTTGTAGCCGGCCGCCTGGAGTTCCGAGATCACGGTGGTGTTGTAGCTGCCGTAGGGATACGCGAAATGGTTGCTCACCTTGCCCCCCACGTTCGCGGCGATGTCCTGTCGAGCGCCGGTCACCTCTTGCCGCACCTGAGCGGTGGTGATGGTGGTGAGTCGGGGATGGGTCTGGGTGTGGGCCTCCACGAGGAACACGCCCGCGGTGTCCATCTCCGCAACCTGCAGCCACGATGCCTTGGGCGAGCCGATGCCGATGCCGCGAGTGTGGGTGTAGTTGGTCGCGACCATGCCCCGCGCCGCCAGCAGCGGATACATCTCCGTATAGCCCTGAATGTAGTTGTCGTCGACGGTCAGCATGATCGGCCGATAGGGCAGGATTCCGTCATTCACCCGCCAGTCGTAAAACTGATCGAGCGTGATCGTGGAGAAGGAGTTGGCCGCGAGGTAATCGAGGTGGGCGGTGAAGTTCTCGCGGACGTAGCCCAGGTCAGCGTGGGCGTGGTACATGACGGCCGGCACCTGGGCATAGGCCGTCGGCCCGGCGCACGTCCCCAGCGCGAGGACCGCGGCGATCTGTCTGAGGATGAGGTTTCGAGCGGTTCCCATGGCCCTACTGTACGAGGCATCCGGGCCGGGGGCGAGGCGATATACTGCCGGCCTCCCGGCGAACATTTTCGACGCGGTTGCGTACCAGTGATTCTGGCCGCAGGTGTCGGCCGGTTTTTCCCGTTTCCAGGAAGGTCTCCCACTCCGACATGCTGCACTTTTCCAAACGGATCCTGTTCGTCGGCTTCGGTGCCGTCGCCCGCTGCACGCTCCCCATCCTGCTCGACCACGTGA
>JBPCTA010000372.1:0-5186 GCA_051006595.1 Pirellulales bacterium | reverse complement strand
GAGTAGTCGGTTGTGTTGCTCGAGGAGTAGCGGAGCGTGCCGCCGGTGAAGGCGATCGAGCCCGAGGAGCTGAGGGCGCCGGCCGAGCCGAGGGCCAACGTTCCGCCAGCGAGCGTGCTGCCGCCGGTGTGGGCGTTGGAGCCCGTGAGGGTGAGTGTGCCAACCCCAGCCTTCGTCAGGCCGCCGGTGCCCGAGAGGGTGCCCGAGTAGCTGGTCGACTGGCCGTTGCCGCCGACCGAGAGCCGGTTGCCGCCGTTGGCGAGGTTGCGACTGCCCTTGAGGCCGCCGACGTTGTAGGTCTGCGTGCCGGCCATCGTGAAGGCGACGGTGCCGGTATCGGCGGCGTTCATGTCGAGCGTGGAGCCGGCGAAGCCGTTGACGCCCCCGAGGGCGAGGGTGCCGGCCACGGCCCGGGTATCGCCGTCATAGGAGTTGGAGCCCGAGATCGTCCAGGTGCCGCTACCGATCTTTGTGAGCGTGCCGCCGCTGCTTGAGAGGTTCGAGGCCCAAGTGACCGACTGGCTGTTGGTGTCAACCCTGAACTGCTGGCCGGCGTTGGTGCTCGCCCGCGAGGAGTAGTCGTAGGTGTTGTCGGCCGTGTACTGAAGGGCGCCGCCGTTGAAGTAGATCGTGGAGTCGGCGCCGCCGAGTGGCCCCGACACGCCCGGGTTCTCCGGCGACTGCACGGTGATCACGCCGTTGCCGATCGTGGTGGTGCCGGCATAAGAGCTCTGTCCGCCAAGCACCCAGGTGCCGGCCCCGGTCTTCACCACGTTGCCTCCGCCAATGATCCGGCCGGAGAACGTGGCGTTTTGGCCGTTGCCACCCGCCGTGAGCACACCCGAGTCGCCCACGACCACGTCGCCCGTGCCTTCGAGGGCCCCCATCACCTGGCTGAAACCGGCCGGCGTGGCACCGCCGTTGGTCATGTCAATGACGGTGTTCGACTGCATCGAGTAGGTGGCGTTGCTGCCGAGCACGTTGGCGGCACTCGTCCGCAGCGTGGTGGCCGCCGACGGCGTCCCGTTGCCGAAGATCCGCACGACGCCGGTGAAGTCGTTGGTATTGCTGCCAAAGGTGACCGTGTGCGAGCCCGTGCCGCCGACGAACACGGTCGACCCGACTACGAAGTAGGGGGCCATGCCGACCAGGATCGGCCCTGCGCCGGTGATCTTGCCGTTGTAGGTGCCGGCTGTGAGCGTGGCCCCACCGTCGAGCACGTTCATCTGTCGGGCGGTGGTGATGTCGCTGCCGAGCCAGCCACCGTTGAACGTCAGCTGATTAGCGGCATTGCCGAAGACGCCGTCGCCGGCCGCCGAGACCTTCGCAGACCCGTTGTTGAGGAACACGGTGCCGGTGAAGTCGTTGGCGGTGTTTGAGAGGACGATCGAACCGACCGACTGGCTGTCGAGCGCGGTGCCCGTCGTCAGGCCGACGAGCGAGAGGTTCATCGTACCGGTGACCTTTGCGTTCACCGTGAACTGGTTGCCAAGCAGGTTGGTCGACTGGCTGTAGAGATAGAGGGTGGGCTTGCCGTCGATGATCGGCGCGTTTGATCCTGGCGTGACCGAACCGGCGTTCGTGCCCGACAGGCCGAGATTCATCACGTAGCTCTGGCCGCTGTTCGACACGGAGCCGATGACCCCGCCGCCATCGACCGTGAGCAGGTAGCCCGCGAGGTCGACGTTCATCACCGGCACTCCGGTGGCAGTCTTCAGGCCGCCCACCGTGCGGTTGGCCGTGAGCGCTGTCGGTGATGCCGAGGGTTGAACGTACCTCGATGCGTCCCAGACCGACGTGTCCGTCAGCGGCAGGAACGTGATCGGTGTCATGCCGTTGGTCGGGTCATTGACGACGAACGAGGAGTCGCCATTGTTTCCCGTGAGGGCGATCACGCCGCCTCCGTAGGCGGCGGTGCCCGTGTTTGCCGTCACGATCAGCTTGGCGTTCACGCCGAGGGGAAAGGTACCGGCGTTTGCCGACGACACGACGAGCGCGCCACCGGCTTCGTAGGAGAGGCTCGCGAGCCGGATCACCGGCTGGGTCGAGGGGTTCACCAGATCGAATCGGACGGCCGAGAGGCCCTACACCGTGGTGGCACCGAGGGTCTCGTTGACGCTCACGCCGAAGGATCCCGCCGTCATGAGCCGGCCATTGTCGAGCGTGACGGGAGCAGAGTCGGCGACAAGCCCGCCCGTGGCGGTCAGCATCAACGTGGAGTTGGCCCCGACCGTCACGGCGGCGGCGCTCCCGAGGGCCGATGCGGCACCGAGGGCGAGCTGGCTGTTGCCGTAGTTGGTGGCATAGGCGCGGCCGGTGTCGCTGGGGCCTGCGACGGTGGCGGTGCCAGAGAAGCTCTGCGAGGCCGAGATCGTGGGATAGATGTAAGTCAGGCTCTGGCTGTCGTAGGACGAGGCCTTGCCGTTGTAGAGGCGGCTACCGACGAGCAGTTGGCCCGAGCCGGTGAAGGCATTCACGCCGGTGTAGGTGTTGCCGAGGATGCGATAGGTGCCGTCGCTGCCGGCGAGGCCGCTGGTCGTGGCGGTTGACATGATGCCGCCAAGCCACATCCGGCCGTCGGCGAGCGTCGCCATGTTGGGCACCGTCAGGCCGCTGGCCGCTCCGAGGTAGTAGACGGCGCTGCCGGAGTCGCTGGCGAGGTCAGCCGCGCCCTGGGTGCCAGAGAGCACGCGATAGACGCCAAGGCTGCCGCCGGCGCTGCGGAGATGCACCTGCCCGGGATTGCTGGCGCTGGCAAGGATGCTCGAATCGAGGATCGCCGACGAGCCCAGGACGACGTCGCCTCCAAGGATGTCGAGCCCGTAGACCTTCGTGGTCCGCTGGTTGCCGCCGAAGTTGCCGTCGGCTTAGAGGGCAATCGAGCCGCCATACGCCTTGACGTTGGCGTAGAGGCTGCCGTTGATCGCCGCTCCCCAGGTGAGGTCGCCCGCCCCGGCCTTCGTGAGCGAGACGGGGGCTCCGACGGCGCCGCCGTTGAGCTTGAGGTTGACGCCGCTGGCGCAGAGCCATTCGACAGCCTGCGTGAAGTCGAGCACGCCGCCGCTGGCACCAATCGAGAGCGACATGCTGTTCTGGGCGAGCGTCTGGCCAGCATAGACATACGAGAGACGACCGCCGTCAAGGGTCATGTTGGGGAGGAGCGTATAGGAACCACCCGGAATCGCGAGCGTGCCTACGCCAGGAGAGTAGTAGCCGTCATTAGCAAAACTGACAGCGGCATTCTTGACGACAAGCCCAAGGTTGTTGCCGTTGCCACCGAATGCCGACGCGTTGTTCGTGCTCGTGATATAGGTCATGCCAGCGCCGGTCAGCGCGACCGTGTTCGACTGGGTCGTGTAGAACTTCCCGGCCAGGTTCAGCCAGCTGTCGCCGTTGCCCACCTGCCAGGTGCCGCTGGCCGTGGGTGTGGCCACGGATGTGATCGTGAGATTGCCCTGAGGTACGCTGCCGTAGGCGTAGACCGGCATCGTGAGGCCGCCGCAGCCGATCGACACCGCGGTGTTTGTGTCGAGCGGGTTGGAGGGGGCGATCGTCGCGTCGCCCGACGACTGGAAGGTGATTCCGCTCACCTGCTGCGGACCCGCGAGCGTGATTTCATAGGCCCCTGTGCCGCTGGTCGCCCCCGGGCCGGCCACGAACACGGCCGTATCGGTGGAACTGATTGACGTCGCAAACGTGCCGCCGGCGCCCCCTGTCGCGTCGCTGTTCCAGTAGTTGTTGCCACCCCAGATGCCGCTCGGTGTGCTTCCCGCTCCGGCAGTCGTGCCGTTGGTGTCCCAGTACCAGGTGGCCGCGAGGGCCGCGTCGGGCCGGCCGATCAGGGCCACGGTGAGGGAGATGACGAGAGCCGACAGGACAGGGGTGCGAGGCATATCGTTTCCAAAAAGCGAGACTGAGGACGAGGTTTCGTGAGAAGCGAGAACCCCATGCCTAACTGCACATTTCGCGCCAAAAGCCTCTAAAAACCACCGGAGGCCTGAAACCAGACGCGCGGCGCTCATGCCGATCGCGTGGCGGGCGGTCGCTGGTGCGATTCACACCAGGGGAGGATGGGCTGGGTGGAGCGATTCGCTCCAGTTATGACGCCCTCCTGGGGCAAATCGCCCCAAGGGTATTGCGCTTTACGTGCACCCAACTGCGCTATTGGTTCATTGCCTGCCCGCCTGACCCGGCAGGTCAACTCTTCCACATCGCCGAGATCGCGTGTGCGTCCGGACGATGCCCGTGAAACGCCACGGCATATCCGCCGACGACCATGTTCTCAACGCCGTTCGAGTTGCGTAATCGAAAGAAGTCTTCGAAGTCGGAATGGGAATTCATGGAGAAACCTGCCGGCTTCGACTCGCAGCCGCTCCACCTCGTTGAGCCGTTCCGCGGACGTCCGGATTCTCCAGTGGCGGCGGTCCGCCTCTGCCTGACTTCGTGCGTCGGTGACCTCGAGTTTTTTCATGGCGACAGGAACCACCATACACGGCCGTGCGCCGTCGCGGGTGGCAATTCTCACCGACCCCAAGGCAATCCGATCACGCGACGGGGGAGCCACCAGTGCTTCCGGCGCGGCGGAGCGTGTCTGACGGCCGCTCGCCGAAGCGGCTCGTGTATTCCGGGATCAGCGTGGCCATGCGGAGCATCCCGCACGAGGCGGCGATGTCCCGGATCGTGGCACCCGCGGGAGCTGCCAGCAGCTTCGCCCGCACGAGATCGAGCCGCTTGTCGCGGAGCCACTGCATCGGCCCCATCCCGAATCGCTTCTTAAACGCCAGCTGGATCGCCCGCGCGGTGCGGCCGCTCCAGGCTTCCATGTCGGAGAGTGTCACGCGGCCTGTGAGGTTCGCCACGATCTGCTCCATCAGCGGGTCGAGGTCGAAGCCTCGTGACTCACGCGTGGCCCACTGATGCTCAAGGAACAGCTCCGGCCGGAGCATCATCACGACTGTCCGCAGGATCACGTCGTCGAGGCCGGCGGCGGTGAGCCGCTGTGAGTCGCAGTCGAAGCCATCCACCGTGCTGCAAAACGAGCGGACCACCGGCTGCCAGTTCACCCCGCGGGCGACCATCGGCACGATCCGCGCCGCGGAGAGGTCGGCGGTCGCCGTGCCGGCTGCCTTCCGGGGCCGCATGCCGGCGGCCACGCGGGTCAGGGCCGTCTCCACGATGTCGAGGCG
>JBPCTA010000371.1:0-12848 GCA_051006595.1 Pirellulales bacterium | reverse complement strand
CACGGGCACAGGCTGCCGCGTCTTTGGAAGCGTGTCTTCATGTAGAAGCCCGTCGTGCTTGGGGAGATAGAGCAGCACGTCAGTCGTCACCGCGGCAGCGTGGTCGCCGAGCCGCAGTCGAGCCTGGAGTCGCTTGGCCTCCACGCCGTCGGCGAGCGTGACGTCGGCACGATCGACGTCATCAACCACGCTCACGGACACTGCCGGGAGCCTCTGGCCGTAGACCGACTTCTCGAGCAGCATGAACTGGTGCGGTCGCGAGATCGACCGCCACTCGTCAGGCGTGGTGGCGGCCGCGCCAGCAGGCCCGATGAGCACGTCGGGCAGCGTGTAGGCGCGAACGGCTGCTTCGTCGTAGTTGGGTTCTGCGGCCATCGCGAGCGGCAGGTGGACCGACACGGCAAGTCCCAGCGCGAACAGGCCTCGGCAAACTCCACCACGGCAGGTCGTCATGAGTGCCCCCTGGAATCCCTGGCAGCCGGAGCGCCGACTGGTTGGTATGACTCCCTCACTCTCGTGTTGTACCTGACGCGCTTCGGCAACGAAACGTGCCGCCCTGACTCGCGGCTCGGGACTGCCCATGCCCCGTCGCCGGACGTTCGCTGCGGCTCGGGACTACCCATGCCTCGTCGCCGGACGTTCGCTGCGGACATCCTGTCCTCCGCTCACTCGGATGCCGCCGTCGCTTCGCCATCCTGGCTGCGCTCGTCGTCATACGCCTGCTCCGGGGCACGGGCAGCCCCTCGCTGAGTTCCTGCCCGTACAAGCCGACCGGCCGTGAGGCCGCGGGTCGCGCACCTCGCTGACTTCCTGCCGCAGAAAGGCCCGCGAGCTGTCACATCTTGAGAACACTTCTTTCGTGATCGTCGCGCCTGCGAGACACATGCTCCCGCTCGATCTCGCAAAAACCGGGGGACTTACCGCATTTCGGGATTTGGCACGCGACGTGCCTATTTTTTCGAGTGGCGGGAGTCGATCGGCGCGATCGGCTCGAGCACCTGACCTTTCGGCACGCCCCGCGGGCCGCAACGAACCGAGGAGACTCATCATGAAGAAGATCGAAGCCATCATCCGGCACTTTAAGCTCGAAGAAGTGAAGGACGCCCTCAACGCCCAGGGCGTGAAGGGCATGACCGTGACCGAGGTCCGCGGCTTCGGCCGTCAGAAGGGCCACACCGAAACCTACCGCGGTGCCGAATACTCCGTTGACTTCCTACCGAAGGTGAAGATCGAGGTGGTGGTGAGCGACGACGAGGCTCAGGCCGTGATCAGCAAGATCATGACGACTGCCCGCACCGGCCAGGTGGGTGACGGCAAGATCTTCGTCACGAACCTCGCCGAGGTCGTTCGCATCCGCACCGGCGAGACTGCCGCAGCCGCGATCTAGCGTGTACGGCAGCCGGGGTCGATCACGGCCCCGGCTGCTACCGCGGTTCTGAAGATGCCGCGGAACGGAACGCCCATGATCGTGATATCGGGGGAACGCGGCTAGCATCCTCTTCCGGGCCTGTCACACCGGCAGCGGACGCGTCATTTCCACCGGCACGACCCACGCGTCGTATTGCTCCGGCGTGACGTATCCGAGGGCCACGGCGGCCTCCTTCAGGCTCGTTCCCTCGACGTGGGCCTTCTTGGCGATCTTGGCCGACTTTTCGTAGCCGATGTGGGTGTTCAGCGCGGTCACAAGCATCAGCGAGTCGTCGAGATGATGCTTGATCCGGGCGAGATTCGGCTCGATGCCCGTGGCGCAGTGGATCCGCATGGAATCGCAGGCGTCGGCCATCAGGTCGGCGCTCTCGATCACGTTGTGCACCATCAGCGGCTTGAAGACGTTGAGCTGAAAGTGCCCCTGCGAGCCGGCAAAGGCCACGGCGGCGTCGTTACCAAAGACCTGCACGCAGACCATCGTCATCGCCTCGCACTGCGTCGGATTCACCTTTCCGGGCATGATCGAGCTGCCAGGCTCGTTTTCAGGGATCGAAATTTCGCCGATGCCGCACCGCGGGCCTGAGGCCAGAAGTCGGATGTCGCTGGCGATCTTGAAGAGGGCCATGGCCAGGCCGCGCTCAGCCGCGCTCATGTCCACCATGGCGTCGTGCGCGGCCAGGGCGGCGAACGTGTTGGCCGCCGAGACGAAGGGATGGCCCGTCTCCTTCGCGATAAAGGCCGCCGCCACGTCGCCAAACCTGGGATGGGCATTGAGGCCGGTGCCCACGGCCGTGCCGCCGATGGCGAGATCGTAGAGCCCAGGCAGCGTTCGCTCGAGCACGGCGATGCGATCGTCGAGCTGCGCCCGCCAGCTCGAAATCTCCTGGCCGAGCGTGATCGGGGTGGCATCCTGGAGATGCGTGCGGCCGATCTTCACGATGTCGGCATACCGCTTCTCGAGGCCGAGGAACACATCACGAAGCTGCCGCACCGCGGGCAGGAGCCGGTCGTGGATCACCTCGACGGCGGCGATGTGCATGGCCGTGGGAAAGGTGTCATTCGACGACTGGCCGCGGTTGACGTCGTCGTTGGGATGCACGGGCTTCTTCGTGCCCATCGTGCCGCCGGCCATCTCGATCGCACGGTTCGAGATCACCTCATTGGCGTTCATGTTGGACTGCGTGCCGCTGCCGGTCTGGAAGACGACGAGCGGAAAGTGGTCGTCGAGAGTGCCGGCAATCACCTCGTCGGCCGCCTGCACGATGAGCTTCACCGTGTCGGCGGGCAACTGGCCGAGTTCGCCGTTGGCCAGCGCCGCCGACTTCTTGACCGCGCGACCCCACTGGAATCGCTCGACACCGATCTTGAAGTTGTCGCGAGACCGCTCCGTCTGGGCGGCCCAGTAGCGGTCGGCGGGAACCCGCACCTCGCCCATACTGTCGGATTCGATACGAAACGCGGTGTCGGCGGCGGGCATCGGCGGGCTCCGGGGAAGGGCGTCGTTCAGGGGAGCCGCATTGTAGGACGCGCGCTCGCCTCCGGAAAACCCGCAGGGATCAAATCCAAATCGCAAAGGCTCATCGACGCTTGTCGGCCGCGGGCCACGCCACAGTGACGGGCTCCTGCGGCGATCGCAGCAGAAAGGGCTGCTTGATCGTGGTCGTGCGACCCTCGTGCTCGACGGTCAGGTCATAGAGCCCGGCGTGGCCACGAAACCGGACGATGCCCTCGGCGTCGGTCTGCAGCTCGACATCGGTGCGCCACTTCTCCGAGACCCACTCCCGCCAGACGCGGCCGTTGGGCTTCTCAGTGCCGTCCCGTCGGAAGAGTGCCGCCTCCGGTCGCCAGCCCGCGCCCTCCCACCAGACCCACATCAGGAAGCCTTTGTACGCCGGATGGCTATAGGCGGCGAGCAGTGTGTCGCGGAGGTAATCGGCCTGGAGTTGCTCGTCGCCGTTGGTCATCACGTCCCACTCGGTGAGCATCAACGCGGGAATGAGCGCGGCAAACCGATCGCTGACGCGGAGGATTTCGGTCGGCGCGACCAGCGATCCGGAGTGAAAGTGGCCCTGAATGCCAATGCCATCGGGGGGCGTGCCTCCAGCGACCAGTTCCTGCACGCACTCGAAATAGTGGTCCTGCTGAAATCCGGCGTTGAAGGTCCGGTCTTCGTTGATCCAGAGCGGCCGGTCGGTACGTCGCCGAGCCTCACGGATCACATCGCCGTAGAAGTTCCGGCCGAGCACGTCGCGGACCGTCTGCGGCGGATTCGTCCAGCCCACCGGATGATTGATGACATCCCAGTCGTCTACGAAGCGGCCAGCCTCGCCTGCGAGCAGCCGCATGTGCCCCAGGAGCCGCTCCCGGAGGGCAGCGTCTTGCTGCTTGTCGCGGCTGGCGAACGAGCCCCAGACACCGGGCACCATGTAGTGGCCGCGAATCGCGATTCCCCGCTCGCGGCACCAGTCGGCGGCCGCCTGTGTCCAGTCCCAGCGGACGTGCGGATCGGTATTGGCCAGGGATTCCTCGAAGGTGCCAGGCTTGAGATCGTTCTCGAACACGACGCCGCTGAAGTGCCGATCGACGGCGTCGCGATAGTTCTGAAAACGCGAGTCACCCGGTGCGAAGAACTCGCCCTTGATCGTGCCGCCGAAGAGAAACTCGTGCCTCGCCAGCCGGGCCCGGACCTTCGCCTCACGGATGGGCTCGCCGGCCGCATCGACCAGTCTCGCGGCAAACCCGCGGACCCGCGTCTTCTCGATGCGGTCGAGCGCCTCGCGCCGCCACGCCGCATCATCTTCGCGACCTTCATACCGCAGGTAGGCATGCGGCAGGTCGGCGAGCTTCAGCGTGCGGGCATAGTTCACCACCCGCAGGTCGGCGATCTGGATGAGTTGCGGCCTCTCGCCCAACTGGAAGGCGAGCACCGTCTTGCCAGGAATCGAGTCCACTCCGGCAAGGAAGGGCACGTCGATCTGCTGCCACCGGTCGGTGGCCGTGAAGCCCCCCATTCCGAGTTTCGGGCTGCCGGGTGTGGTGTTTTCAACGACGATCACGCCCCCTGCCGCGCCTTTCGGAGGTGGCCGCGGGCAACGAGCCATGAACGAGATCAGCACTGCATCTCCGACCGCGATTGGTTCTTGGATCGGGATCGAGAGCTGGGCCGACCAAAGCCGAGGGCCGGCCTTGGCGATCTCGAGCGACCAGCCGGCGGCGGGCCCCTCGCCGGCCGCATCACGGGGCAGCAAAGGCCCAAACGAGCCCGTGGCGATCTCGGAGGGGCTGCGAAACACGGCGGTCGTCAGGCAATCCTTGCCGACGACGGACGAGCCACCGGCGGGCACTGCGGCCGCGGCCGTGGCCGCGGTGGCGAGCCACATGAGCGCGATCTGAATGAGGGCGGGCATACGGGTGCTGCGTTGGGAAGGACTTGTCATTGCATCCGGCGGTAGCGTTCCACGGCATGATGCCGCGAGTGGACATGGAGCTTCTTGTAGATTCGCCGGATGTACGTGATCACGGTGTTGCGGCTCACCCCCAACTGCTTGGCCACTTCCTTGTACATCGCCCCCGCCGCAAGCAGGTCGAGCACCTCCCGCTCGCGGGGTGCGAGTTCGAGCGTGTCTTCGCCCTTGGGAAGCGGCGCGACGTGCGCCGGGGCGTGGCGTTCGAACGACCTCACGATCCGGCGGGCAACCATGCTTGACATCGGCGCGCCCCCCTCCACGACGTCGCGAATCGCCGCCAGCAGTTCGTCTACACGGAGCGGTTTGATCAAGTAGCCGTGGGCACCTGCGGCCAAGGCATCGAAAAGGATGTCGCCATCCTGGTAGAGCGTGAGCATCACGAACTCGGTGGCAGCCATCGTCGGCGCCAGTCTTCGCACGCAGTCAACACCCGTCCCGTCGGGAAGATTGACGTCGACGAGCACCACCCGCGGCGCCACGGCCGGGAGGCCGGCCACCGCCTCGGCCACGGTGCGAAACTCACCGACGCACAGGCAGTCGGCGGCGCTCTCGATGATCTCCCGCAGGCCGGCCCGCGTGCCGGCATCGTCCTCGATGAGGGCGACGCGGATGGGATCTGCGGCGGTCTCCGCGGCGGCGGATTCATGACTCATGGTGTGTCTCCGACATGATGGCCGCCGGTGACGGCCGGAAGGGCAGGGGAATCGTGAACGTCACGCATGTCCCGGATCTGGAAGCGGACCGGGCGATGCTGCTGGTGGCGGCTGTCGCGGTCGGGCCGGCTGGTGAGCCTGGACTGGAATCGATCGTTACGCTGCCGCCGACTTCGGCCACGCGGTCTTGCATGTTTCGCAGGCCGTCCTGACCCGCGGTCGGCTGCCGATCGATCGCGAAACCCGTGCCGTCGTCGCGAACACTCACGACCATGGCCTCCGGCCTGAGTTCGATCGTGAAATCGACGTGGGTGGCGTCCGAGTGCCGAAGCACGTTCTGGAGCGCCTCGCGGACCCCGAGAAAGACATGGTGGCGGACATGGGTGGGCAGGAGTTGACCATCGGCTGGCCCATCGGGCACATCGAGCCGGAGCGAGAGGTTTCCAGCATGCACGAACTCCTCGACATCGTTGACGACATACGAGATGAACTGCGCGACGGTGTCATTTCGAGGGTTGACCGCCCAGACGATTTCATCGACCGATCGGGCCAGCGTGTGGGCGCTTCGGTAAATGGCGTCGAGTCGGTCCGCCAGATCGGGCCGGCTTGCGCCTCCCTTGCGGGCCAGATCGCTCATCAGGGCCATGCGCGTCAGGCCCGCGCCGAGGCTATCGTGAATGTCGCGGGCGATCCGCGCCCGTTCTCGTTCCATCGCCCGTTGCCATTCGAGCTTCGCGATCAACCGCCGCGCGCGACGACGGGTGATCTCTCGGGCCACCAGCGCCGCTCCGCCGGCGAGCGCCACCGCGAAGGATGCCACGGTCATGGGCCGCCTCCACCATGGCACAGGCACCCGGATCTGGAGCGATGCCCTCGGGAAATCGCGGTCGGTCTCACCACTCACCGACCGCACTTCAAACAGATGCTCGCCCGGAGGCAGCGAGGCGTAGTCGCGGTGGCCGCCTGTCGTCGGGGAAGACCAGTCGGTATCGACGCCCGCGAGCCTTGTCTGGTGCAGTGGCGGGGCGGCCCAGTGGACACCCGGCGATTCATAGGCAAACCCAAAGGCCGTGGCCGTGTCGCGAGTGACCGTCGGCGGCGGGTCTGACGGTGGGGGCGAGACGAAATCAGCAGGATTGAACCGCACGACGCCCGTCGAAAGCGGCACCGTGATGTGATCGACGGCGTTGCTAACGGATCCAGTCGCCGAGCGGCGGGTGCGATGCCCGATGCACTCTGCATCGCCGAGGCCGTCGAGCGGCCCGAGCACGATGCCCCTGACGACTGACAGTCGACCATCGTCGAGCGCATCGAGGTCATCGAGTCGCATTCCCTGGATATGGCCTCCTCGAGTTGCGACCCAGAGCCGCCCGTCATGATCCTCGTCGATCTGTCGCACGGCATCGTCGGCAAGTCCCGTCGTCATCGACAATCGGAGCGTGGGCTTCTGGCGGCGCACACCTACCAGACCCCGGTCTCCACCAATCCAGAGCGTGCCGCGTGAGTCGCGATGGAACACGATCGTGCGGCGGCCCGGCATCTCAGCAGCGGTGATGATCTGGGAGATCGTGCCATCGGCTGTCACACGCTCCACGCCCCGGCTCTGGATCGCCGCCAAGACGGAGCCGTCCTCCTCGGCGGCTAGTCCGATTACTACTGGCTGCGCGGTATGGTCATGAGGTGTGATCGTTCGGAAGGAGTCGGTCTCCGGATCATGGATCGCCAGGCCGTTGGGAGATGCCGCCCACACCCGATCGGCTGTGTCGCAGACAAGGGCATTGATGTTGCGGAGTTCACGGAATGGCTCCGCCGGCTTGGTGACCTGCGAGACCCGACCATCTTCGACCCGAAGGATGAAGTTGTCCTGCGTGCCCACCCACACGCGGCCCGTAGCATCCTCGACGATCGCCGTGGGCACCGACGCGCCCGTGAGCGCGGCAATCGGCCGCGGCGGCCCCGATCCCACTGGTCCGAGCAGCGCGATCGCACCCGGACTCCCGATAAGGAGAGAGCCGTCGGCCCGTTCGAAGGCGGCCCGGCAATCGGTGACCGGTTCGACATGGAGGGCGGTTCGTCGGACGGCGAGCAGACCGCCGAAACAGGCCGCCCAGATGCCCCCGTGTCGGTCGCCGACCAACGCCCCGGTTCGCAGCGAGAAGCCCTGGAGCCCACTGGTCACCCGTTCCGCGACTCCGTCACGGCAGGCAATGATGCCGTTGTGGCTCGAGATCCAGACGGTGCCGTCCGAGGTGGATGAGATCTTGCCGCTCCGGCGGTAGTCGGCATCAGGGAGGATGGGCGGCAGTCGTTTCCAGTCAGCCGTGTCGCGGACCGCCCCGCAATCCGGCAGCAGGGCCAGCGGGCCCTCGGAGCAGAAGCTCAGCGAGATGACGTCGCCGCCGGTCGCGATGTCGGGGATGACCTCGAGCGATCGGGCAATGCCTCTCGGAATGGCGGCGCGACGGAGTTCCTCGGGGTGGAGCGTGTCGCCCCAGAGCCAGAGTTCACCAGACGCCGGATCGACGTCGCCATACCGCCACAGGACTCGTTTGTCGTTGCGGACGACAGACGCCACTTCGTGAAACCGGTCCCCGTCGAAGAGCCGCACAGTGTTGGGGCCAACGAGCAAAGGTCGTCCGGCGGCGGTGAACGCGAGACTGTTGAATCGTCCCTGTGGGTGAATGTGAACCTTCCATTGCCACGGGCCCGCCGGCTGGTCGTAGCCGACGAGCATCGCTGCGGCGTTGCCTCCCTGCACCCAGAGTCGGCCCTCGCGGTCGAAGCCGATGTTCGAGAAGCCGCCGATCGCCTCCCGCACGGGATCGGTCACGCGCCTCGGAAGCGACTCGAAGGACGCGCCATCGAAGCGGACAATCCGGGTGGGCGTCGTGCAATACAGGTCGCCATCGGGGGCGAAGGCAACGCCGTTGACCGGCGTCTCAGGGAGGCCGTCATCGACCGTCCACCATTGGATGGCGAATCGTCCGGAACGATCGAGCGTCGAGGCGGCTTTGACGACCGTGCCGCACGCAAGACCCATCCCACCGAGCAGGGCACAGCACCAGATACCGCGGCGCACCGATGAGATCAGGGTGCCACGCTCCTTGAACCACATGTCCTCCGCCTCGCACACGCTCGGCCGAGGTGCTCCCTCGACTTCCCGAAGTCTACCAGCGGGCGTCGCGGGTTCCGCCGCCGAATGCCAAAGGAGTCGCACGTTTATGCGACATGGCGGCCCGGTCGAACGTCAGCGGAGGAGACGACGCTGGGGCGTATTGGAGCCGACAGCAGTAGTCGTCGAGCCCTTCGTGCTGCCGGCCTGCGTTGTGGTGGCCAGAGCGATCGCGAGCCAGCCGTCGGCGCTCACTGCCTGCACGGCCTGCACTCCGGCCAGACGGGGATTCGTCAACACCTTGTCAGGCACCAGATTCACGGGCCGCTCCTTCGGGAACATCTTGCCGAAGATCGTCCGCAGCCCAAACTCCATCCGTCCCTTGTGCCCGGGGCCGCTGAGTTGCACCGGCCCATCCCGCTCGAGGGACACCTGCATGCCCGCTGGGGTGGGCCGATAGGCGACCTGGGCCACGATGTCATACCAGTTGTTGCGGCGGCCGCTCTCGAGCGCGTCGAGCGTGATGCGCACGTGCACGAGACCATCGCGACACTCCACGCGGAGCGGATCGACCTCGGCGAATGTCACATCTACCCCGGCCGGCAGATCGTCGGGGACATCGGGTGGGAGTCCAAGCTTCGTGCAGATGAACCGCGTGAGCTCCTCGAGGCTCATCTTCCGGCCGGCGAGGCCAAACTGCCCGCAGGCGTTGTTCACCGACGACTCGTGCACCTGCATGCTGAAGAGCGCGTCTTCCGGCGGCCGAGGTCGCGGGGTGTGCGCCGCGAGTTGGGTGGTGGCCGCCAGCCGCAACCGGGCCGTCGCAACGCTGCCAGCTGTCTCGAGCGACACGGCCGTGGGTTCGAGCCCGAGTTGCTGCATCGGCATCCAGAATCGCTCGCGGATTCGTGCCGCCACCGATGCGAGTTGCGGTTCGGTCTGTTGATCGACCTCGCGGCAGGCCCGGGAGACGATCTTCATCTTCACCTCACGGTTGGCCTCATCGATGCTGCCGTCGTGCTGATTGCGGACGATGCCGCGAACCAGCGGCCCCATCAGTGGCACGGCGTCGAAGCTGGTCTCGATATTGGCCAGCCGCGACTGATTGGAGGCCGACCCTCGGGCGGCACCGAAGACCAGGCCCTCGGGTGTGATCTGGATCGGCTTGGCGACGGTGAAGGTCGACAGGCCGCGGGAGTGGATCGCCACCGATCCCGCCTCCGTGACAGTCTGCGAGGCGACCTCGCCGTTGACGAGAAGCTCGAGCCGGATCTCACCGGGATGCGACGCGAACTTCACGCCAGTGGACTGCTCGACGGTCTTGGTGCCCCTCACCTTCCGGCCAAGTACGAAATCCTGGAGCGGGCTGGTAGTGACATTGGCCTCGGGCAGCATCTTCTCGACGAAGTGCTCATCGATGACGATCCGGACGTTTGGGGACAGGTAGTGATCGTGGATGGCGCGGTCGAGCATTGCGGCGCTGGGCAGGGGCGAAGCCGCCACCGATCGAAGCGCCCCGCGAACGACCGCCGCATCACTGCCTGCCCGGGACGACTCGAAACGTTCGACCGCGTGGAGCAGCCTCGCCACCTCAGAGGTGGTGCAGGCCGCTGCGAGCCCGGCCCCGACCTCCGCAGCCCCGGTATCGTGCGGCCCCGCCTCGATCTCCGCACAGCACGAGGCTCCGGCCCGCCAGACGGCGACTCGTCGCGAGACTGCGAGCGCCGCCCGGCGGATCTGCGATGCCAGCGCCGCATCGGGCGTCTGGTCGGCGACGTTCATCCCCTCAGCCACGCGATCCCCGAGGGCGATCAGCGGCTCCTCGCCGCCAGGGTCGCGCGGGCCGCCGGTTTGGATCGCGGCGGCCAGGGACCGCAGGGTTTCCTCCGCCCAAAGCCTCGCAGGCTCCGAACCGCCATCGGTGCGAAGCCTTTCGAGCTGTTCGATCAACCGGGCAGGATTCGGCCACTGTCGGCCGTCTGCCGATGGAGGCGGTGGCGGCTGTTCGGGCGGCTGCTCTGACTCACGCTGGCCGAGCCGATCACGCATCCGATCCAGAAGCCTTCCTCCGGGAGGGCTGGCGGGAGGCGGCGGCGCGTCGCCACGGGCCTCACTGCGAGATTCATTCCGACGATCCACGATTCTGCCCAGCAACCTGCCGCCGCGGGCCGCGGGCTCCCGCGGGACAGTGTCGGACGAATCGCTCCAGTTGACGCCATCAGGATCATTCCATTCTGCCCCCGGGAGCGGCGCGGCCGGCGCAGCCTCCGGCGGATGGACGTCCGAGACCGACTGAATCGTCACCGGTGCCGCGGCGTCCGATTGCAGTCGCGACACGAGTGCTCGGAGCGCAGGCTCCGGAGCGGGTGTGCTTGTGACGTCGCCGGAATCTGCTGCCTTCGGAGCAGGTGTGGGCAGGAGTGGCGTGGCGGCATCAGCCTGCGGCGCAGCGACCGGCGGCACGGGCACTGATGACGGCCCGATTTCCCTGCGGCCTGAAGTGGGCAACGCCTGCGGCACGACGGCCATGGCGATCGGCTCGGCGGCATCGCCCAGGGCGAGCCGCTCGGGACGCATGGCGTGTGTGGTCGCAGGCTCTTGCGCTGCGAGAATCGGTGTCTCGGCCTTCTGGGTGAGGAGGGCCGCGTCGGCAGGCAGGTGATCATCGATGGCGATCGGAGGACGCTCGGCTTCGGCATGCGTCTGTTCGAGGCCAAAGAACGGCTCGGGGGGCGGTTCCCAGAGGCTGCGGCCGGCGATGATCACCGCACACGCCACGCCGGCGAAAAAAGCGAAGCCAACGATGACGCCCGCGCGTCCGTCGGCGGTGCCGCTTGTGGTCGCCATGTCGCTCGCC
Source organism: Pirellulales bacterium (assembly GCA_051006595.1). Lineage (GTDB taxonomy): Bacteria > Planctomycetota > Planctomycetia > Pirellulales > UBA1268 > QWPN01. The sequence goes on along the minus strand of JBPCTA010000371.1, from coordinate 1,331 downwards.
GCCCGCCTGTCGGAGAATCCGGGGGCCGGCCGCGCTGGTCAAACCCCTCCGCAAGGATCGACAGGCGCCACCGGAAAAATCGATTCCGATAGACCTGGCCCGCAGAGTCGAGGGTCCAACGAGGCGCGACGCGGCGGCCTGGGGAGGCGAGGCGCTCTGGGTAGCGTTCATGCCCGGCACAAGCCGACCGGCCGTAAGGCCGCGGGCACAACCCTTCGCTCAGCCTGGGCGGGCGAGGCGGGGCTCTTCGAGCATGGCGGTCCAGGCGTCGATCAACACGTTCAGATTCACAAAGCGTTCGATGTCGGTGGCAGCGTCGAGCGTCACCTCGACGGCGGCCGTCGCCACGTCAGGATTGACCGCCCAGACAGCGACCGCACGACCCTGCGCGGCATCGTCGGTTGCCGCCGTGTGGCCGCGGATCGCCCCGCGAAACACATCCAGCGCCGCATCGAGCACGATCTTCAGTCGCGCCCGTCGCGGCGGGGCCTCCTTGCCGGCGGCCTCCACGAAAGCCGTCGTGTCGCGGGAGATCTCAACACCGGAAAGCGGCCGTCGCGCGAGCAGCTCGAGAAGCCGCCCGCGAAAGGCCGTCACGTCCGGATCGAGGAGGAGCCGCGCCCGCGTGAGGCTGCCGTCTGCCCTTCGAGCGGCGGAGTCGAGCGTTGACGTATCCACCGGCGCCGCGGCCACCTGCGATTCGCGGTCGATCACCCGCCGCACCACGTCCTCGGGCAGCGGGGCGAATCGGATCACCTGGCAGCGTGAGCGAATTGTAGGCAACTGACGTTCCAGCGACGTGCCGATGAGGATGATCACTGCGGAATCCGGCGGCTCTTCCAGCGTCTTGAGCAGACAGTTGGCCGACTCCTCTGAGAAGTGATCGGCGTCCATGATCACCGCCACTTTCCGGCCGCCGAGCGCCGGCCGCAGCAGGATCCGCCAACAGAGTCCCTCCCGCATGCGATGGTCGTCGTCGCCGATGAAGAGGTCGAGCGGTAGGGTCGCCTTGTCTTCAGGCTTGCGAACAACGTCGATGTCCGGGTGGCTGCCCGCTTCCGCCTGGACGCACGACCCGCAGGCTCCGCAGGCTACGAGCCCCGGTCGCGGCATCTGGCAGGTGAGCGACTTCGCCAGCGCCAGCGCGAAGCTGCTCTTGCCGACACCTGGCGGACCGACGAAGAGATACGAGCCGGCGATCCGGCCCCGCTCCTGCGCCGCCGCGAACCGCTGCACGATCGCGTCGTGCCCCTCGATCCCCTGCCATGCCATCGCAGCCCCCTTCGGCCGTATCGCCCAACGGCTTATGCGAGTTCCGGAAAACGTCACGC
>JBPCTA010000370.1:0-3962 GCA_051006595.1 Pirellulales bacterium | reverse complement strand
GTCTACCAGCAGGTCGACTTCTCCAATGGTGGCGACGGTATCGTGGTCCGGGATTCGGTCAAAACCGTGAAGGATCTCGCCGGCAAAAAGCTGGTGCTCGCACAGAACTCGCCGAGTCAGTTCTTCGCGCTCAACATGCTCGTCGCCGGCGGGCTCCAGCCCGCCGACGTCGAGATGATCTACGTAACCACCGCGTTCGAAGCGGCGGCCGCCTTCAACCGCGACAAGACGATTGCCGGCTGCGTATCGTGGGCTCCTGACATCTACAATCTGGCCGACGCCAAGGGCAACCGGATGCTCGTCACCACGCAGACAGCCAATCGGCTGATCGCCGACGTCTGGTTCGCCCGGGCCGACTTCGCCAAGGATCACCCCGACATGATCGAGGCGATCGTCCGCGGCATCTTCGATGCGATGGGTGAACTGAAGTCGGAAACCGCGCGTAACGAAGTTGCCCAACTGATGGCCGACGGCTACACGATTCCCGCGGCGGACGCCCTCTCGATGCTGGGCGACGCCCATAGCACCAACTGGGCGGAGAACTACCAGTTCTTCATCAACCGCAACAACCCAGCCAACTTTGAGCGGATCTGGAAACAGGCCTACATGCTCTATCGACGGATCGGGGTGATTTCCAACAACCCCGTGCCCTTCGACCAGGTGATGGATTTCTCAGTGATCCAGAAGCTCGGTGCCGAGCCGAAGTATGCCGAGTCGAAGGACGAATATGTGACCACGTTGGCCGCCAAAACCGTCCAGCAGATCCGGGCGGAGAACGAGGAGATTCTCACCAACACGATCGTGATCCACTTCTTCCCCAACAGCGCGGAACTACGGAGGAAGGTGCTGCGACGTGTCGATGGCCGGGATATCGAGGAGCCCTACGATCCCAAGGTCGACCTCGTGCTGGACGAGGCCGGTGTGCTGGCCAAACAGTTCGGCAATGCCCGGATCGTCGTCGAGGGACACACCGACAGTTCCATGCGGGGTGCCGTGCCGGCTGCGATGGTCAAGGAACTCTCCTTCGAGCGGGCGGCCGCCGTGAAGGACGCACTGGTCGAGAAGTTCAAGTTTGACGACAACCGCTTCGCGGTGGACGGCCTCGGCTGGGATCGGCCGGCCGACGATGACCACCCCGACAACCACGCGCTCAATCGTCGGGTAGAGATCAAGGTCTACGCCGCGGAAAAGGAATGAGCAGCGAACCGGCACCGTCGGCGTCGCATCTTCTGTCCGCGGAGCGGGTCGGGCCGCTGCGGGGGGAGGTGCTGGCGGCGACGGCCTTCTTCTGGGGCGTGACCTGCGTCGCCTGCGTGCTCGCCCTCTGGTTCGTGGCGACGGCGGGCGAGGCCGAGAGCCGGTTCATCAGCCCTGCAACCCTGCCGAGTCCGGGAGAGACGGTGGCGAAGGTGCCGGCCGTGTTCGGCGAGCGGCGTCTCATGGCCAATACCTGGGTGACGCTGCGGCGGGTGCTGCTCGGCTTCGGCCTGAGCGGGCTGATCGGCGTGCCGCTGGGCGTGCTCGCCGCCTGTTTTCCGGCCGTGCGGGCGTTCGTTGCCCCGCTGACGATCTTCGGACGCAACATCCCCGTGGCGGCCCTGATTCCCCTGACGTTCTTCTTCTTCGGGATCGGCGAGTTTCAGAAGGTGATGTTCCTGTTCATTGCCAGCGTCGCCTTCGTCGTCAGCGACACCACCGCCGCGGTGCTCGACGTGCCCCAGCGCTATGTCGACACGGCGCTGACGCTCGGAGCCTCGCGGCTCCAGATCATTCTCAAGGTGCTCGTGCCGCTGGCGGCGCCGGCGATCTTCAACTCGCTGCGGCTGCTCTTTGGAATCGCGTTTGGGTACGTGATGCTGGCGGAGGTCGTGAAACTCGGCGGCAACACCGGCGGCCTCGGTGACCTGATCAACATCTCCCAGCGGCGCGGCGAGCGGGAGCCGATCCTGATTGTGCTCGTGGTGATCCCGCTGGTCGCCTACGCGATCGACCGGGCGCTTTGGTGGCTGCAGTGCGACCTCTTCCCGCACCGCTATGGCGGGCGGGGGCTGCTGCCCCGGCTCTTCGGCAGGCTTCTGCACGGCGCGGCCGCACCCGTGGAGGCCGTGGCATGAGTGATGCCATGCCGTCCGCAGCCCCGCTGCCGGACGGAGCGGCGGCCGAGCGACCGCCTGCGGTGGAGTTCCGCAACGTCACCAAGGTCTACGGTGTGGGGACACCGCGGGAGTATGTCGCGATTTCCGACGTGAGCTTCACGATTCCCGACATCGTGGACCACGGCGAGATCTCGTCGTTCCTCGGCCCGAGCGGCTGTGGCAAGAGCACCGTGCTCCGGCTGGTGGCTGGCCTGGGCCCGCAGCATCCGCCCACAAGCGGCACGGTGACGGTGCTCGGCCGGCAGATCATCGGCCCGGGGGCCGACCGGGGCATGGTCTTCCAGGACTACACCAGCTTCGACAACCGCACGGTGCTCGACAACGTGGCCTTCGGTCTCGAATGCCGGGGCGTGTCTCGGCGGGAGCGGGAAACCGAGGGCCGCGACTGGATCGCGAGGGTGGGCCTCGACCCTCGGCGGGATGCGGCAAAGTATCCCCACGAGCTTTCGGGCGGGATGCGACAGCGGGTGGCCATCGCCCGCACGCTCATCCTTCGGCCGCGGGTGATCCTCATGGACGAGCCCTTCGGGGCCCTCGACCCCGCAACCCGGCTCGACATGCAGGATCTCCTCGTGAAGCTCTGGCGGGAGGTCGAGGCGACGGTGCTCTTTGTGACGCACTCGGTCGAGGAAGCGGTCTATCTCGGCGACCGGGTGTTCGCGATGGCCACGACTCCGGGACGCATCGTGGATGAGATACGGATGCCTGCGGCGTCAGCTCCCGCGAGAGAAACGCAGTCGGAGCCCTGGTTTCACGAGAAGGTCAATGCCCTGCATGCCCGCATCGAGCAGGTCGAGGCGGCTGCCAAACGTCTCAATGGAGCCCCCGACTAGTGTTCAGCCGAGTCGGTGCCTATCTACGAGCCGCCTTCACCACACGATGGAACCTGCTCCTCTTCGGGGGCGGCGTGGCGGCAGCCTTGATCAGCGGATTCCCCGGCATCGTCTTGCCACTCGTGGTCGCCGGCGAGGTCTACTATCTCGCGAGCATGCTGGCGAACGACCGGTTCCGCAGTGCCGTCGAGGCTCAGGACGCGAAGGCCCGTCGTAACGCCGAAGCCGCTGGCGCTCGGGAAGCCTACGACGGCATCCGCAAGAACCTCCCCCCGGCGCTCCTCAAGCGGTTCGACAACCTCCGCGAGCATTGCCTGAAGCTTGTGGAACTCGCCGGCAGCATGCGGGGGCCCGACGGCAGCGGCCCCGACAGGAACGCGCTCGAATCCCTCGACCGTCTGCTCTGGGGCTACCTCCGGATGATCTGGGGAGCCAACACCCTCTCGAACTTCCTCGACCGCACCGACGATGCGGGGATCCGGTCTCGGATAACCGACCTCGAGCGGCGGCTGGCGAAACTGCCCAAGGACGATCCCGGATCGGCCCAGATGCGGGCGACCCTCGAGGATCACCTGAAGACGAGCCGGGAGCGGCTGGAGAACATCGACGAGGCCCGCCGCAAGCTTGATCTCGTGGCCGCCGAGATCGAGCGACTCGAAGCGAAGATCGCCGCCCTGGCGGAAAGTTCCGTGGCCAAGCGGGATGTCACCGATATCGCCCAGCGGGTCGACGAGGTGGCCGAGGGCATGCGGAAGACTGACGAAACGATGCGGCAGCTGCAGCTGCCGCCGGAACTCGAGGAGCTGGACGAGCCGCCGCCGATGCTTCGTGAAGAGGCCTAGCTGGGCTCGGGGCTGCCCACGCCCTCTCGCTGGACGTTCGTCTCGGCCCTCCAGGCAATCCTGTTCGGCACGGCAGATGCAGGGCAGGCTGATCGACGTCTTGCGTGGCTCGGGGCTGCCCACACCCTCTC